>DALF01000065.1 GCA_002499345.1 Euryarchaeota archaeon UBA170
TCTATTCTGGCATCCTCTGATGCATGTTTTCTTGGATCCCAAAGAGGGGAGAATGTCAGGTTGACATGTACCGAGCCAACTCCTTCTGTCTGCTCGGTAGCCCTATGGACCGCAGCCATCAATTCAGGAGCTATTGGGCAGCCGGGGCTAGTTAGGGTCATGTCTACCTCAATATGAGTGACGCCCTCTTTGTCCTCGGCCCTAATGCCATAGATTAGTCCGAGCTCTATTACTGAAATTTTCATCTCTGGGTCTTCTACTGACCTCAGAGACTCCCTTACATCAGATTCTACAGACATCATATCACATCTGGGAGGCTTCTTCCTTCACTTTCTTGACCATGTTCATGAATCCATTAGCCCTGCTAGGGGTCAAAATCTGACTTAATCCCATTTCTTCGACATATGAAGGGTCATGATTAGCCACCTCACTAGGAGGAAGTCCATTTACGGCGATTGCAGTAATTGCCATCAGGCCCTGTACAATCTGGGCATCTGCGCCTCCTTTGGCAACAAATCCCCCTTGGGAGTCGAGACTACATTCAACATGTGCCCTTGATTGGCATCCATGTACCATGTTCCCGTCATCCCATTCATCAATAGCTAATGATGACGGATGCTTGTTGGCGTACTCAAATAGCAGTTCATACCTCTCCATGGTATCGAAACAGGATTGGAACCTATCGATGATTCTTGTCACCTCTTCAGACCATTGACCGAGGTCGCCCATGCCTATGCGAAAGGTGATTAGGATTTCACAATTCTGGCGCATCAACCAAATCTTGAAACGATTGATTCAAGATGAGAAACAAAAGCCTCGGCCTCTTCCATGGTATTGTATATCCATACGGATGCTCGATTTGTAGAGCCTACTCCCATGGCCTCCATCAGGGGCTGAGCGCAATGATGTCCGGTCCTTACTGCAAAGCCACCAGCATCCAACAAGTATCCCAGATCTTGGGCTTGAATTGTATCATGTAGGAAAGAGACAACCCCGATTGCTTCTTCCTTCTCTGGGAACCCGAAGACGGTAATGCCGGGTATTTCGCGCATCCTGGTGGCCATCCATGAAGCGATACCCTGAACATGTCTGTGTGCCTCATCGAAGTCGATATTCTTCTCTAGCCAGTCAACAGCTACCCCCCATCCGATTGCTTCTGCCATTCTTGGAGTTCCGGTCTCAAACATTGCATACCCTTCTTGGAATTGTGTATCTTCTAGTGAGACTCTCTTTACTATCGAACCGCCGGTCAGGAATGGTCCCATTTCTGATAAAGCGTCTTCCCTTACCAGAAGGCATCCTATTCCAGTAGGTCCGGCCATCTTGTGCGCTGCAACTGACAAGAAGTCTGCACCCAGCTCGTCGAAGAAGATTTTCTCATGAGGGGCCCCTTGAGCACTATCAATTGCCACTCTAGCACCCTGTGAATGTGCCATTTTGATAACTCTCTCAATATCATTCCTAACTCCTAGAACATTACTTACATGGCCCACACACACTAATGATGACCCCTCAATTGCCACTTCCATGGCCTCGTAGTCAAGAGTAAATTTTTCAGTATCGATTGGGACATATCTTAGCTCTATCCCTCGTTCCTTGGATAGCTGTTGCCACGGAACAATATTTGCATGGTGCTCCATTTCCGTAGTTACTACTACATCGCCTTTATTCAGATTGTATCTGGCCCATCCATATGCGACTAAGTTCATTGCCTCTGTAGCGCTACCAGTGTAGATCATCTGTCCCTCTGATGTTCCTAAGAATTTAGAAATCCTATCTCTGGCACCCTCGAGTGCCGCCGTAGATTCATCCGCAAGGGTATGGTTTGCCCTATGTGCATTTGCATGATAGTTCTTGTAAAAATCAGACATCGCATCAATTACAGCGAGTGGTTTCTGAGAGGTTGCGGCATTGTCAAAGTAAACTAGCTTTTTTCCATTTGGCAGTGTCCTCTGCAAGATAGGGAACTGGGAACGAATCGATTCAACGTCTAGAGGCATGGTATCTTCCCCATGTGCTGGTCGGGGTCCAGAATATCAATTCGACCGTATAGAATTCCGAAGAAATCCACTCTATATGGATTTTCTAGGAATGGATTTATGTTTCCAGACCCTGTTAGCTATGCTATGGAGAACCGGAGAGGGGTGGATGTTGTTGAACGGCTCGGGAGCAGGGATCTAAATGATGATGGTGAAATAATCAACCTAGCAATTGTTGGATCTAGTAGATACTATGACTATGCAAACTTCGAGGCCTTTATTGATTCATGGATAGAGATTAACGGTTATCCGGACCTAATTATAGTTGGAGGAGCCAGTGGTATTGACTACATGGCAGAGAGATGGGCGACGAATAATTCAATTCCAATAGCCATATTCTCTGAGGAATGGGATGATCCGAGGAGAGGTCTTGAAGACAAAGGTAGGCCCGAGGCGCCAAACTCCCTGACTGAGAAGATTCTGCAATCTGCCAATCATATACTTGCAATGCCCTCCGCAACCAGTAAATGGACCAGAGTTATAATTAGAGAGGCGGAAGAGAGGGGAGTACCTATTGAGGTACACGAATTAGAGTAAATTGGTGCTCCTGCCGGGATTTGAACCCGGGTCGCCGGGATGAAAACCCGGTATGATGGACCGAACTACACCACAGGAGCTGAAGCATCGGAGACACCGTTCACACATAATCGAATCGGGTAGAAGGCCACTCTAAGTAATCCATTTTGGTGGCGAATTACTCTTCTTCATCCAGAAGCGAGTCCCACCATCGCATAGCTGGCAGGAAGACTATCAAGGAAATCACAGTTAATACGATCCACACCAATGGACTCGCGAGGAATTTTAGTAATTGATCTCCCCAAACCCCAATCACGATGCCTTGGACCCCAAATCTCAATCCTCGCCCCCACATACCTGCAATGATAAATTGGCGCTTGTCCATCTCTCCCATACCTGCTATCCAAGCCAGAGCCTTGTAGGGAATGGGAGATAGTGCGGCGATGAATATACCAGCACTTCCATATCTATCAATAAGATTATCCAATCTAACAATGTGTTTTTTGTTGATTATCCTCTCAGCGAAATTACGCCCAAGGATCTTGCCAAGCCACCACCCAACAACTGCTCCAGCTACACTAGTTAACGTTACTACTAGCCAGATAAGAAATATTGCCATGGGCTGACCTTGTGCGTCTAAGAACATTGGCAATGTTAGTGCCTCGGGAGGAATTGGTTGCAAAACTGCCTCAGTGAATGACAGAATTCCCAACCCAGGAAGACCCAGATCTAGTGACCATTCAATATAGGAATCCCATGTATCCCAGAATTGATCGGGTAACAGTCCCATACATGGTCGTCGATGCCATTGCATTATGAAATAGTGGTATTTATGAGGGATTACATAGGCAAAATCAATGAAAGGGATGTGTAGCGACCAGATTATGGGCGGGGGCAAGGTCTTGGATACATCGGCCTTGATTTCATGGCCACTGTCAGAACTACGTGGATCAATGATTGTAAGTTCCCAGGTTGGTGAGCTGGAGAAGTATTCCCCCATGCGAGCAGATATCATCCATTCACTGGGATTGGTTATTTCGGAGCCCAGCAGAGAGTCCCTCACTACTATCTCCAAGCTTGCGATGGAGACTGGTGATATGACTGGAATTTCCCCCACCGACCTGAGTTTGGTTGCATTGGCACATTGCAGAGGAGCGACTCTAGTTACTGATGACTATAGAATGCAAAATCTGGCTGAGAATCTCGGAATGAATTGGAGAGGAGCGGTCATGAATGGAATCTCTGAAACTTGGAGATGGGAGTTGAAATGCATTGGCTGTGGGACTATATTTGACTCTCCTGATTCCCCTAGTAGTAACAAGAGAGAGCTAAAACAATGCGAAAATTGTGGCAGTGCCCTCAGACTGAGAAAGAAATGATTACTCGCTTTCCATATCCACTTCAGCAGTCATTCCGCCTCTGTCCATATCCTGCTCGGCCTTTGATGGATTTGTTACCTCACTTACTGCCTTCTGGTACTCGCCTTTAGCCAGGCCGACGTTCCTAGCAAGTTTCGGTATCTTGTCGACTCCAAAAATTAGTACCCCAAAAACTACCAGTGCTACTATTTCGACGGTACCGAGTGCCATTGTATCAGAAGGTGGTAGGGGACATATCGATTCAATGCTTCGGAGGAAAAATACCTAACCTCCTGAAACAGGAGGAAGAAATGCTACTTCTGAACGATCCTTGAGGGAGATTTCAAAATCGGAGTAAATACTTCCGTCAAGGGCCACTCTAAGTCCTTTAGAAACTAGATCTACCAGATTTAATCGTGAAATAAGATCGATTAATTTTGCATCTTTGGACAAAGCAATTTCAACTTCTCGCTCCCCTATTGATTCAGCTAGCGGACCGAAGAATAGTACCCTAACTATAATTGCACTACCGCCCGGGTGAGCTGGGGAGTCCATGTCAATCTTAGAGGGTCCTCAGCAATCAATTCATCGATTATGAACTATAGTAAATTAACAAGTAGTGCCTGCGATATACATGAATAGCGTGACTGCTGTCGTGTTCGACTGTGACGGTGTGCTCACTGATAATGGGTCTTCTTGGCAGAATATTCATAGTAAATTTGGTACCGATTCTGCAGATGATGGGTCTCACAAGAAAACCTTAGAGATGTTCCTTGATGGGAAAATAACTGAAGAAGAATTTGTCGAGCATGATATCAGGCTATGGAAGAGTGTGAAGTCCGACATCCATAGAGATGACATAATGAGGTGCTACAGCGGTGTGGGACTTATGGAAGGGGCCAGGGATGTTGTCGAGGAGCTTCACAGCAGAGGAATATATGTCGCGATAGTTTCATCTGGTGTCGACCTGTTTGTAGGGGCCATAGCAAATATGCTGAAAGTCGATGATTGGGCGGCCAATGGCTTTGAATGGGACAAAGATGGTTTCTTGCAAGGAGGGCTTCCAACTAGGGTATACTCCCATAATAAGGGGCTAATGGTAGAGAAGCTTGCGAGGATAAATGGCTTTGAAACTAGTACAATCGTATCAATAGGAGACTCAAGTACTGACTTGTCAATGAAGATTGGAAAATCTTCTTTCATTGGATTTAATCCTGCTAGGGAAAGGGCCTTGGAAGCATTCATAGAATCAGGAGTACCCGTAGTAGAAAGCAAGGATCTCAGAGATATTTGGCCACACATATTCGATGGAGAAGAGTTTTCCAGAGGCAATTAAGCGAAAGGAATGGAAGCAGTAGCAAAGGTATGCAGATTAACTACAGTTAAGATGCAGGGTTTAGGTTGAAATCCTAACATTCTCTGGAAGTCTGTTTGATTCTGCCACGTTGAACTGTGCACCATTGT
Organism: Euryarchaeota archaeon UBA170; assembly: GCA_002499345.1. Taxonomy (GTDB): domain Archaea; phylum Thermoplasmatota; class Poseidoniia; order Poseidoniales; family Thalassarchaeaceae; genus MGIIb-O5. Next base: position 5,378 of record DALF01000065.1, read on the forward strand.
TGTCCCTTTGTAATTACCAACAAAGTGACCATGTACATGCCCAGTAACAAAAATATCGGGTACAGTTGAAATTACCAAGTTATCTTCTGGTTCCGGAGAGAGTGGAGTTTTTCCGCCCCATGACGGAGCCAAGTGCCTTCTCTCAAGCATTGCCTGCATTGCCCTTTCTGGCTGAGAGTATGAAACAGACCTCAAAGTTGCTACGAAATCATCTATGCTCTTGCCATGATAAGATAGCACCCTAACTCCGTGCAAGCTAAAATCACATGGATTTCCTACGAAGGTAGTATCTGAATAGTCCTGCTGTACCTCTGGATCAAGAGCTGGTTGTGGCTCTGCTGGCCTTACCGCATCGTGGTTTCCGGGAAGTATGATGACATCTACCCAGTCTGGTAGCCCTTCGAGAAGTCTCGCAAGCTCTGAATACTGATTGAACAAATCTTTGATTGACAAATGTCTATCTTGACCGGGATAAATTCCGACCCCATCAACTCCATCGCCACTTAGAACGAAATACTTGATTGTTTTAGCTAGTGGATCGTTATTGAACCAAGTAATCATTTTCTCCCATTGGGGCCCTAGGAATGTCATACTACCGACATGCATGTCCGATAGGAATGCGGCGGATACAGCTTGATCCTGTGCCGCCATAGATTTGGAATGTACGCCTAGGGGAGGCAGATGGATATCTTGAACGAAGAAAATTGGATCTCCCTCGCCTACGAGAAAATACCCACTAACTCCTACTACGTCGTCATCCATGAGTCCATCCAAAGCCGGATGTACTTCAGAAGCATCTGAAGGCGGCTTTACTATGCATCTGACTTGCGCTGTTTCGTCCTCAATTACGAACATCAAGTTCTTGCTCTTGGCCCATCGCATATCAGTGGCAAGACCGACCATTGTCACCTCATAGTCCCTGCTAGAATGCCTCTGGCGATTTCTCCAAGCCTCCGAGGCCGGAGTTGGCCTCCTTGGAAGTGAGTTTGCTGATACCATCATCGATCTAATCTTCTTTAGTCTATCCGTGAAGCAGGATTTCATGTCTGACATCTTGCCCTCGGTAACCGAGTTTCCAGTAATATCGAAATGAATCTCGACCTCAGAGTCCACATCAGTAGCGTGCATTGGGAAATCTGCCAGATTGTATTGTTCCAAACCATGTGGACGAGGGGCAGGGGCTAGTTCAAGAGTCTCTGAAGCGGCTACGGTCCTCCCCATAGATGAGTGACTATTGGGATTTGGAAGTGTAACCTGCCGTGTTTTAGGAGATTCTGCAGGCGTATAATCGACTGAAGTAGATGCAGTAATGGAAAGTAGTTCGCTAATAGTTCGGAAATCTAAAATTTTCACTCCGGACGCTCTAGCGGCTTGGATAAGAGGCTGTAAGTCTTCTAATTCCTGTATTATCTGCTGTGACTTCCTGCCAATCACAAGAATTCCTGAAGAAGCCAAAATTCGCTGTCTTGCAGGCCAATCGTCCGAGACCATGTCAGTCAAGGGAGAAGCTCACCTCATGATGATATCGCTAAAGGACTTGTGAAACTACTCTTTGGCGTCCCAATCGGTCAGAGATGCTAAGTCTACCTTTCCTATATCTTCTGCTACTGTTCTAGGACTTTTCTGCCACTCCAAGCTCCCCTCCCACTCCTCAGAAGATGGATCCAGCTGAGATGTGTCGAATGACCCATCGGATGCATCTTTATTCAATGCCTCCTCCATGACAGCCTCATTCTCATCAACCCTATCCAAAGCCTCCAAAGTTAGTCTAAGAGCGAAAGCCGCAAATGATCTTTTGTTGTCTAATCTGTCATTATCTCCAAAATCCATTCTCCTCGATAGGAAGTAATCTCCAGCTATGACCGCAACATGAACTCTGCCTACTTCCTTGTTACCGGTTGACCCTCCTGGTCCAGCAATTCCCGTAATTCCTATTGAAACATTGGAGTCGGATTGAAATTTTGCCCCCTGGGCCATCTGTATTGCAACCTCGTGAGACACTGCACCCGCATCATCACTATCGAATGCAGTCTTTTCCACACCTAGTTCCCTCATCTTTGAGTCATTGGAATACGTAATCCAGCCTTGATTGAACCATGCAGAAGCCCCCGAAATATCCGTTATCAGGGAAGCTACTAATCCTCCTGTACAGGATTCTGCCACAGAAACCGTCCAGTCCCTCTTCCTAAGCCTTCTAGCAACGCGGGACGCCAGTCCAGCTGTCTCTTCGACCACGCAACGTCCCGCCGGCGTCACTTATTGAATATTCAGTAAATTGAATGATCACTGGTACTTGAATGATGAAAAATATTGGTGGGTCCGGCAGGAATTGAACCTGCGATCTTCGCTTTGTAAGAGCAACGTCATAACCCCTAGACCACGGACCCCAGACAGTCGGGGGGGCGTTGTGTTCAAATGGACTGCGGCTGAAGGACTGTCGAGAGAAACTATGTCCGAAGTGACCGATCTAGTCGAAATGCTAGAAAAAACGGGGATTCCAATGAGTAATGAGCTAATTGAAGCTTTACTCCGTACTGAACCATCAGATTTTACAGATTTTCCTTTGGAAAGCTTCTGGCATGACTTTCCTGTTCCTTTTCTTGTAACCGATTCAGGAGTAACGAAAACGATCTCTGCCCCTCACATGATAGTGACCATGCTTCATCACCTAGAGCTAGATGAAGGGCTTCACGTTCTTCTGATGGGGTCCAAAGGAGGATATTTGGCCACTCTGATAGATATCATTTGCGGACATGGCGGTAAAGTCACCATAATAGAGCCGCACGATGAGATCGCTGAACATACTTCGAATGTGCTAGAGAGGCGTAAGCAATGTGGCTTAATTCGTGTTTTGGGGAAGGAGGCTTTGGAAGATCCAGCATGGGACAGGGATGTAGATAGGGTTCTTTTCACGGGTTCAATCAGAGAAATCCCAGATTTTGTCGAGTTACTAATTGAGGAGGGTGGATTTATTCTCGGGCCGTTCGGAGGTAGAATTCAACAGCGGCTGATGAAAAAGGAGTGGCAAGGTGGCGCTTGGCTTGAAACTGATCTGGGAGGGGTGGTTTTCGGCCCCATGGACATCAGAGAGTCGGAAAGAGGCTTTCCTGACCCTTTGTTCATAGCAGATGAGTTCGAGGATGCATTGATATTGATTTCATCGGTTCTCGGCGAGAATTCAGAGGAGGTTTACAGGCTGGAAAGACTTGTGGAATCGCTAAGGGAGCTCCCTCCTGGGCTTCCTGAGATCACTAGTAGCTTCACTGAAGAGGAAATCATTGAACACCCGGTAATCGAGCTACTGATGACTGAAGCCGAATGGCTAAATGAGCTATGGCCGACTTTCGTAGATATACTTGGATTCGATCTTGAAGGAATAGTTCCGGATTTAGAAGAGCCGCTTTTTGGAAAAAGGCATGCAGACTTCACTCCTTAGAGATATTCGTTGCTAATCCGAAGGAGTGATGTCTATGAGTCCTTACGATATGTCATGGAGGCGCCGATGCGGGAGTCTATTGATCACGCGCTTGGGAGCTTGTCAAGTGTAGACAATATTGTACTGAACGGACTCAGAGATAATGGCAAGGCTTGGATAGTCGGTGGATGGGTGAGGGATTCCCTTTCGGGTGGGGACCCCGAGGATATGGATATTGCAACAACCCTTAATCCTGAACAAATAAAGGCGATTTTTCCTAAGTCACTAATGGTAGGAGCCAGCTTTGGAACTGTAATAGTTAGATTGGATGATAATCTTGGAGATGGATTAGAGTGGCAAGTCACGACTCTGAGGAGCGAGGGCGATTATTCCGATGGTAGAAGGCCTAGTAAAGTGAGTTTCCTAGAAGGAGGAGAAGGAAATAGTGGAATTATTGCAGATCTGAGTCGAAGGGATTTCACAATTAATTCAATGGCAATTGATGCCGATGGTGAGTTCTTAGACCCTCATGGCGGATTAAATGACTTGGAATCGGGCATTCTAAGATCAGTGGGGAACGCTAAAGAGAGATTCGAGGAGGATGGTTTGAGGGTACTTCGTGCATTTAGATTCCTTGATGCTGGGATTATGGGAGTCAGGAAAATGGATGATTCTCTCAAAAAAGGTATTTTATCATCGGAAGAATTTCTATCCGGAATATCCAGAGAAAGAGTGGGCGTTGAGATATCAAAGATACTGAGTGGGGAAAATACACATTCTATTGTCTCGCAGATGTTATCATTGGGAGTATTGAATAGGGTATTCGAAGAGCTCCCTCTAGATTTGCCACGCGAATTGTCTACGAAATATTTAGTTAATCTAGCTTTATTGCTAAGAGATAGTGAGCTTTCGGGAGAAATGCTATCTGCTAGGTTGAGGGACCTATTAGTCCTCTCTAAGAATGACCTCTTGGAAGTGTCCATAATGCACGAATGCAGGGGCATGAATCTAGATCACTCGATAGAGTCTTCTAGAAGATTCACTGCTGCTGTCCCAGACAAAAGAAAGGATATGATTCTCGATTATCTAAAGAAATCTGGAACGGATACAGAGAATTTCGTGAGATTGATTAGCGAGATAGATGGTCAAGGGTTACATCTAGATCCTCTGGTAAAGGGAGATAGGCTGGTCGGCGAAACTGGACTTCAGCCGGGACCGCGGCTAGGGAGGCTAAAGGGGTGGCTCCACAGAAGGCAGATTGAAGAGGCTTCCAAATCTGAGGAAGAAGTACTAGAGTTCCTTTCAGATATTGACTGGGAGTTATCGGATTACCGGGAATGGGAGCCTCTAAGCTGGCCCTAATCAGGGTAACTCGTTTAGCATAACCAAGTACTCGTCCTTATCCATAAATTGGTCTTCGTCGAAATCATCGGAGAACGTCTTGACAATTACGCACCACGCATCCCCATAGGCATCCTCATTCACGAGGTCTGGGTTATCCTCGACATGTCCATTCAATTCAACGATTGTACACGCGATTGGAGCATTAATTAGCATTCTGTCAAATTCGCCATCGTACCTAGTAGTTACTGTAATCAGTAGCTCATCAGTATCTACTTGCCCGCCCATTGTCTCGGATTTAGGAGTTTTTTCTTCTTCATCATCCTCGGACAGACCAGAGTCAGCCTCTATTTCAAAATCACTATCGTCACGGGGTCTTGCCAGAACCACTTGTATAACTTCCCCGAACTCAGCCATCAAAAATTCACTGAGGCCTATCTTAATACTAGTCGTCCCTTCATCCTTGTCCTCATCCAGTATTTGCATCCAAAGATGGTCAAGCGTGTATAGGCGGTCGTGTGCAATGCTGAACTCTGCGTAGTCGCTGTCGGCCATGTTACCCGCACCGCCGCCCTCAATATCTCATTTCAACTATTCGTTCCGAGAGATTTCAGAATTACGCGACAAGAGGTTAACTATGTAGTGCCTTTCGGATGTAATGAGCATCTATGAATTTTCAAGAGTCAGAAGAGCAAAATATGATTAGAAATATGGTCAGAAGCTTTGCAGAGGAGGTTCTTCTTCCGACCACGCTAATAAGAGATAAAGAACAGATGGCCCCTCTAGAAGAATGGGCCAGTTTCTGTGAAACTAGTCTTCAAGGCATTACCATAGACGAGGAGTATGGAGGGAGCCCAGTTGATGATATCACCGAAGCGATAATTGTGGAAGAGTTAGCCAGAGTTGACCCCTCCTTCTCAGTGATGTATTGCGTACACGTTGGATTGTGCGCCAAGACAATTTCCATTCATGGTAATGAGGAGCAGAAGAATAAGTATCTCACTAGACTAGCAGGAAATGAAATAGGCGCGTATTCTCTTTCTGAGGCTGGCTCAGGTACTGATGCGGCCGCCATGGTTTGCAAAGCTAAAATTAGCGAGGATGGGACGCATTACATTCTGAACGGTGAGAAAATGTGGGTTACTAACGGTTCTAGTGCAGACATATACGTCCTATTCGCCAAAGATGTTGATCACCCTGAGTATGGGGTGAAGAATCATGGTGGAACTACTGCCTTCATTGTTGAGAAGGGATTCAAAGGATTCTCAGTCGGAAAAAAGGAAGATAAACTGGGAATTCGTTCCTCGGACACCTGCTCACTAATGTTAGAAGATTGCATTGTACCTGTTGAAAATGTTTTGAAAGGCGCGGGAGAAGGATTTCCCATCGCAATGAATGCTTTAGATAATTCTCGCATAGGGATTGCCGCTCAGGCACTTGGAATAGCTCAAGGTTCGTTTGAATCAGCATTAAACTATTCGCAGGAACGGCAGACTTTCGGAAAGCCGATCTCATATCACCAGAGCATAGGAAATATTCTCGCGGATATGTCAACACAGATCGAAGCGGCCAGAATGATGGTTTACAAGGCGGCTTGGGCTAAACAGCTTCACTATGAAGAAGGAGGCCCCAGGCATACCAAGGAGGCCAGTATGGCTAAGTTATTCGCCGGGGATACGGCAATGTGGGTATCTGAGAGGGCTGTTCAGGTTTTGGGCGGTTATGGATACACTACTGATTTCCCTGTTGAGAGATTCTTCAGGGATGCTAAGATAACTCAAATTTACGAAGGGACTCAGGAAGTCCAGAGAATTGTCATCAATAGAGCGATACAGCCTAAGTGATGTTTTTTTGTCGGCAGTCGGAGATTAATTGATCCATGCATATCTTCTCTGCCCTTCCAGATCACCTTCAGCACCGATTCCCACTAGAGCGAATTCACCACTTGGCGGAACCACAGATTCTTTCCTCGAGCCCCTGTGCAGAGATTCGTAAATCGTCTTGTCGATTGGCTTCCTTGATGAGAGCCTATCAAATAGTTCGAATCTAGAAGACACCTCCTTCCATTCTGCCTGGACCTCTCCCTCGAATACCTTGGCCTTGGCCCCGGACCCGTAGCCGCAAAGTCCTACCTTGTGCCCGCCCATTTCTGTTCCATCTAGATAGTCGCTCTCCATAGTGGACATCAGGGCTAAGAAAATTGAGCCTGTATATTGATTCCCAATCAAGCTTGATGCCCTCTGTGTCTTCTCTATCCTCTGCTCGGCGAACTGTTTGAATTCTTCTGTCTTGGAAATCAGTCTCCTGTAATAATCATTAGCGCGCTCAAATTCATCTAATCCTTCTGCAGTATCAGGGAATGACTCAGGGAGTGGTTCCGGACCTATCTCTTCTGTTATGGAGTCCCATACTGGGAGGTTCCTTCTGTCGTGTCTGAAGACATCCGGAAACATTCTCTTGCCTTGGAATGCATAAGGAAGGTGTACGATAATCCTCAGCCACTGCTCGGTTAGTATCTGATCATTCTCTGGATTGTATCTTCCATCCCTGATGGCCTTAGATCTAAAATCAATAAATGCTGTTTTTACTGATTCAGAATAACATCGATTAGAGAATTGCCCATCAAAAACTGGCATGTCCTTATGAATCATCAGCTTTTCATTTTCGAACATAATATCATCCTTTTTTGATGACATTGGGAGGAATTTGAGGATTTTCTCTGCTAGGCCGTCTTTTAACCTCTCTCCACTCTCCTTAGCAATTTCTAGTACGTTTTCTATTATCATCCGAGTATTTACTTCCCTTCTTGGCTTGAAGAAGTCGTGAACAGGCATTGTGGAGACACCCCAAATATCAGGAATAGCGAGGAGCCTTGGATCGTGCCTGATTAGAATTGCGCCCCCTCCCGCCCCTTGCGTATACTCTCCACTGGAGCCTAGATCATACTTGGCATTATCAGCGAAGACAACTATGCCAATCCTGTCCTTAACTGGGCCCCCTCTAGCCACCCAATCCAGTGTATTGTGCATGGCGTCTACAGCCCCAATACAAGCGAATGTTAAATCTACAACATCGCAGTTTCTAAAGCAATTTTCTCCATATTTTTCAGAATATCTCTGTTCTAGCATGTCCATTATGTAAGTAGCAGTTGGTTTGGCACCATCTAAAGCGGACTCTGTACCCAAATAAATACGGCCAATTTTATTGGGGTCGATTTCATTCCGATCAATTAGCCTGGAGGTTGCATTAGCACCCATAGTAGCAGTATCTTCGTGAACATCTGGAATGGCCATCGCAGATAGTCCGAGTCCCTTGTTTAGCTTAGCGAAATCCGCACCGCGGAACTCTGCAAAGTCTTTCATATCGAAGTATAGCCTAGGAAAATGTATAGCAATATCATCTATGCCGACATCTGACATTATTTCACCGGCCTCGCGTAGTAATGGGGGTTATGATACCTGTCCCTAAAGAAACGTTCCAAAAGCTGAAAATACGATGAATCACTTTGATGCGGAAAGAGATTCCATCCTATTGAGTAGTTCTGGATTACTCTGGAAATGCTTGGAAAGTGGTGAAAGTATTTCAGAAAGAGCGTCTGCTACCGCTATTTTTGCATCTAATGGGTGCACTTTTCCATCGGAAACTGATGAGGCGAACTCGCCTGAATTGGAGAAACTAGAGGGGGTGCCATACTTTGGATCAGGAGTTACGACTATTTCTCCCCTTCTGGGTATGATAACATGCTCCACTATCTCAAAGATGGCAGAGGACTCATTTCCGACCTCTAGAAACGCTTTCTTCATTTTCTTACGGAGGTCATCTTTGGTGTCGTGCAGAATTATGGCATTATTCGGATCTGACTTGGACATTTTGTATTCGAATGAGTCCATTCTACCTCCCGATCCTTTCAATCCTGAAAGCATGGGGGTGTGGATACATGTTGGCTTGGTCCATCCATTACGATCTGCTACCTCTCTCATGTACATGTGGGCCTTTCTCTGATCCATCCCTCCGAACGCTATATCTACCTCCAGTTCGAAGATGTCGGCAGCCTGCAAGGCGGGATAATAGAAGGCAGACAAATCATGATCGGATGAGTCCTCATCCCTCCCCATTATACTGAATGTCCTCCTAACTCTTGAGAGACTCATATTCTTAGAACATCTTAGCACCCTCTCCCAGTATTTTCCGGAATCCATCACCTCTGATGCGCGAATAAATCTAATCTGTCCGGGACCATTGCCTAACTCGGGATAGTCGAGTAAGGCCGAGAAGACCTCTGACATGTAATCCGCGGCCAGAGATATCTTCTCCATGTCTCGTCCAAATTTATCATTCACCCACGCATGCCAATCTGCAAGTAGGATAATCACATTTACACCTTCATCCAACATTTTCTTTATTGTTCCCGAAAGAAGCAACCAGCCCAAGTGTGCCTTGCCGCTAGGCTCAAGACCGATGTAAGCGACCAGTTGATGATCTCCCGAATGGGACGGAGCTCCGGACATTACAGACACTACATGCTCCATACCGACAACCTCAGCGCAATCTGAGAACATCCTATCCACGGCGGGGTGTTGCATCTCATCATCTGCGTGTCTATCATCGGAGGACATTTTTTTTCACCTAATTGAATAGCTTGTTTAGCTTCTCTGCCCTTCCAGCCGCTTTCGTATTTTCACCGGATTCAAGAGCTTCCTCAATTTCAGAGATAAGATTCTCTGCTTGATCGACCTTGTCCTGGGGAACACCCTCTGACATCGACATAAAATGACGAGCGGCGGATACGGCGGATTTCGCCTTGGATGCCTTTTTTGCCCACTCCTTCGCTTTATCTCCCCTCTGTTTTGAGTTATACCCCGTCGCATCATCTAGGAACGTTGTCCATCTCCTTCGATCATCCATAGCAGATTTCATGGCATCTGGATTTTCAAAGTCGGGGGCGACATTGGTTACGTCAATTATTAGCGCGTTTCCCTCAAATCTTCCAGAAATGGAAGTCATAATGCCATGCGATCCCGTGAATGAAGTCTCATCACTAGACTGTATGTCGTCAAAAAACTTGCTAGCTAATGCTGAAAGTCCCCCGTCTTCAATAATTTGCTTAACCATTCCGCGTCGTAAATCGAATCGCTCCATGCTCTCCGGCTTACTATGGTATTCTTCAATTCTGCCATCATGTGGTGTCGAATATTGAGTTACGAACGGGCTAAAGACAAGGGGCGTATCGGAAAACATGCGTTCGAGAATGGCGATAGTCCTGTTGGTGGCTCTTCTTGTATCAAATGTTTCATTGTTATCATCTGCCAGTTCCGCAGTAGAACTAGACGAATTTGAGTCACTACCCGGGGAATACTTGGGGCTGAATGGTGCGGTGCATAGTCCCTCTAGGGAACTTGTGATAGCATTCGGAGAAGAGTCGAATGTAGTTGTTTTCTCTTCTTCGGATCCTTCAGATTACATCGAGACTCCATCTATCGGAAACAATTCTCTCAATGATGCGAGTTTTCATCCCAGTGGAAACTCTGCACTAATAGTCGGAGATAATGGGGCAGTTCTGAGATACTCTGATTTAGATAAATCACTGACTCATGCAGGAGCAGTAAATCTATCCGGATCGGATCTTTTGTCCGTTTCATGGGGTGCTTCTGGATCGTGGGCTTACATCGGCTCCGCAGAAGGAGAAATATGGAGGATAAGGGCATCTGGGGACGGTGGAAGCGAGGCTCATCTACTGGAAGGACTGGCCGGACAAAGTCCCGTGACTTCCATAGATTGTATTTCTGAAGGAATGGTCTGTGTTGCTTCGACGTCATTTAATGGGATAGCGATAATACAGAGAGACCATTCTTTGAATTGGATCGGTGGGTCATCGACCCATTGGCATGATGTTGAGTGTATTGATACTGCTAGTTCGTGTGTGGCCATTTCATCTAATATTCTAGGGACGGTAAATATCAATACTTCCAGTCCTGAGAAATCCTCTATTTCAGGAGTTGAAATTCTAGGTTTAGATGGCTTTTTCAGATCTTTAACATATCATACGGAAGAAAGATTCTTGATATCAATGGCCCCATTTGGAATCGTAGAACATGATTTGGAGAAGAATGCTACCTTCCCTTGGTTAGAAAATTCAGATGTGGCGGATGTGAATGTTCTTCTATCTGGAGAGAGAATTGTTTCGACGTGGACTCTCGATGAAAACATCGGTTGGATTCTGACAGACAGAGGGAATCTAGTATCTTTCTATCCTGCAGATTATGATGTAGAGAACTCTATTCTTTCGTTGATAATTTCGATAGCTGTACTTTTGGCTATAGTCGGTTTCATTGCCAGTATAATGATGTCCGTCTTTGGCTGGGGCACGGGCATTAGGCAGGATAAGAACAGAAAAAGGGGTAAGTCGACAGGCGGTAATCGAAAGAGATAGTTTATTCCATACCTTGATGAGTGAAAGTACTACGCGAGGGCTGAGAACATGCCATACGATGCTCTGGACTTCTACGATGTTGATTCGCTCCTGACCGAAGATGAGAGAATGGTAAGAGACATGGTGCGTGATTTCGTCGACAAGGATGTCCTTCCGGAGATTGAGCATGCTTGTAGGGACGGTGTTTTTCCTGATGAATGGCGAGTTACCCTCGGCGAGATGGGAGTCCTAGGCGCCCCTCTGAAGGGATACGGATGCCCCGGGCTCTCGTATGCGGCATACGGAGTTATCTGCAGAGAGCTAGAGAGGGGAGATAGCGGCCTTAGATCATTTGCGTCCGTGCAAGGGTCATTGGCGATGTATCCAATTTGGGACTTTGGTTCTGAGGATCAGAAGAACTACTACCTTCCTAAGATGGCAAGTGGAGAGTGGATTGGATGCTTCGGGCTGACAGAACCTGACTACGGATCTAATCCAGGCGACATGATTACCAAGGCAGAAGATATGGGTGACCATTACCTTCTGAATGGTGCCAAGATGTGGATTACTAACGGGTCAATAGCCCAATTGGCGGTAGTCTGGGCAAAATTGGATGGCGTGATTAGGGGATTCATTGTCGAGCAGGATGATGAGGGCTTCTCTGCTCCTGAGATGAAGGGGAAGCACTCGCTCAAGGCATCAGTGACCAGTGAACTGGTTTTCCAAGACTGCAAGATTCCAAAGGATAGGATACTACCTGGGGTGAAGGGGCTCAGAGGTCCCTTTTCGTGTCTTAACAATGCCAGATATGGAATATCTTGGGGAGCCATAGGGGCCGCACAGGCATGTTTCGACTCCGCGAGGGAGTACTCTCTCAGTAGGATCCAATTCGAACATCCGATAGCTTCCTATCAACTAGTCCAGAATAAGCTATCTTGGATGCTCAGGGAGATTACTAAGGCCCAGCTATTGGCCTATCACCTTTCTCAGAAGAAGGACTCTGGGGACTGGATACCAGAGCACATTTCCCTAGCGAAGATGAATAATGTCGATATAGCTCTCGAGATTGCCAGAGTTGCAAGGGATATTCATGGGGCTAATGGAATTTTAGATGAGTACCCAGTGATGAGGCATATGGCAAATCTAGAGTCGGTTAAGACATATGAAGGAACTCACGATATCCACAATCTAATCTTGGGCAGGTATATTACTGGGATACAGGCATTCACTAGAGAAACTAGCTGAATGCATGAGAAAGTCCTAGGTCAATCTTGATAGGTTAATCTACAGTCGCACGGACTGGGAATTACATGACGATAGCAGTACTACTCAAACAAGTTCCAGACACTACAGCCAAGATTGCCGTATCCGGAGGCAGGGTTGATCAGGCATCTGTTGCCAAGTGGTCGACAAGCCCCTATGATGAATACGCGCTTGAGTACGCCCTTCAGCTGAAGGAGGCTGGTGCAGGCGATCTCGTTGCGATAACCTGTGGTCCCGATAGAGCCGCAAAAATGCTTACAGATGCGGCCGCAGTAGGAGTTGATTCCATGCTTCATGTTGTTGCGGACACTACTGAAATGGATAGTAAGCAGATACAATCCATACTTGCCGCGGCAATCAAGCACTGTGGGGCTGATGTAATATTGTGCGGGAAGCAAGCCGCTGACACGAACTCTGGCTCCACGGGACCGGGCATTGCTAGCATAATCGATGCCGCCTGTGTCGGAATGGTCTCTGAGGTACTTGTAGAAGGCGATAGTTTCAGTGCATTGAGAGCTAGTTCTTCCGGTAATGAGAGAGTATCTGTGTCGAGACCTTGCCTATTCGCATTCGATAAGGCCTCTACAGAGCTCAGAAGACCTAACGTCAAGGGAATAATGATGGCGAAGAGGAAAGTCATTGAAACGGTAAGTGCAATGGATCTGGGCGTTGATATGGGCGAATCACAAGTAATTATCGAATCTCACGATTCACCACCCGAAAAGCCACCGGGACAGAAATTCGAGGGTGTTGATTCTGTGCAGACAGTAGTTCTGAAGCTTCGTGAAGAGGCGAATGTAATTTGAGGAGGAGAGAAAATGGAAATCACAATAATAGCTGAAACCAGTGGAGAAGGAATACACCCAGTAACCGAGCAACTTGTTGGAGCGGCTAGCTCCCTCGGCGGTGAGATTACAGTATTATGCCCAGGAGGGAGAGGCAGTGATGATGCCTCGGTAATTTCAGGTGTTTCGAAGGTTATTTCATTGCAGGGAGACTGCTTCTCCTCGTTCGATAGTGGATCTTGGTCGACAGTCATGGCTCCATTCTCAAAGGGTATGGTCATAGCATCTTCATCCCCCACAGGACGAGAGTTAGGAGCTCAAATAGCATCAAAAATTGGAGTCCCGATAGTCCAAGATGTTACTGGAATTGAGCCAGATAACAAAGTTACTAGGTCTGTTTACTCTGGAAAGGTCGTTGAGACCTCCAGTCTTCCATCACCGTGCGTCGTTACTCTGAGGCAGAATGCCTTCGAAGGAGCCTCCGGAGGAGGTAGCGCGGAAGTAGTGGTAGTAGATAATTCGTCAGAAGTTTCCGTTTCTGTCAGGGAAGCGATTGCCAAGGCTGGAGAAAGAATGGATGTTTCTGACGCTGAAATAGTGATTTCAGGAGGGAGGGGGATGGGAGATCCTTCTAACTTCTCACACCTAAATGAAGTGGCTGATGTCATTGGAGCGGCAGTAGGGGCAAGTAGAGCCGCTGTCGACTCATGGGATGAGATTCCTCACAGCATGCAAGTTGGCCAGACTGGAAAGACTGTGAATCCGACCCTCTACATCGCCGTAGGGATAAGTGGGGCCATCCAGCACCTAGCTGGGATGCGTTCTAGCAAGTATATCGTGGCGATTAATAAAGACCCAGATGCACCTATATTTGGCGTAGCAGACTATGGAATAGTGGCAACATGGGAGGAAGCTCTGCCCGTCTTGAAAGAAGAGCTTAGTAAGCTTTAGTTATACTACTCTGACAGTCATTTTAGATGACGATTTAGCACCCTTGTTATCGATAACGCTCAGGGAGAAAGAGTGTGTACCTTGAATGAGCCTAACCTTGATGATAGGGGCCTCTCCAAGTATCCTTCCAGTCTCAGAAATCCACGACCATGACACTATTTCGCCATCTGGATCATAAGATCTTGAACCATCTAGAATTACATCAGCCTTGGAATCTTCATTAGAAACAATCGTTATATCATCACCAGCATCAGCCACCGGTGGTAAGTTGATAGATGAAGCAGAGCTAGCGAGCGCCTCCAGTATATCTTCTCCCTCACTGAGTTCAGTGACAGATAACTCCAGTGATTGATTTATATCCCTGATTATCGAGTCTATTTCATTTACAGTATTTCTTTCTGAGGCCATTGAAATCTCATTTTCTGACGGCATCCCAGAGAAAGCCATATCGCCGAGATTGCTCATCTGTGGATCGCCAACGGAATAATCTTCTTGATTTTGGGACTCCATATTAGGATTTATGAGAGATATGAAACTACCAGTTCCCGGCTTTTCATTACCACTAACCAAAGCAATAATATTTTCACCCAGGACTAGGATTTCCGAAATTATTGCAGGGTGTTCGAAAATCCATTTTTCCATTCCGGCCGGACTAATTCTTCTCGCATAAAACCAGCTAGAGGCCAAAATATCCCCCTCCCAAATTTTGAGATCCGTTACAGAATAGCCAAGATTGAATAGTAAAATTGGATCTTTTTCCCTCTCTACCCAGAGCAATTCTCCGTCAAAACATCCGACATAACATCCATCTCCATTAGGTAGTAAAGATGTCGCTCTAGAAGGAATCTCGACTACTTCGAGTAATCCTTCTCTAGCATGCCAAAATTCTAATCTATTTACTGGCCTATCATCTATTACGGCCCCCAAAGATGATCGGGAAACCAAGAAGCCCCCCTCTCTGAAAGAAGAGATGTTAGTTATGACCTCGATATCGTCTATGGCGGGAGGGGATGAAGCTAGTATCCCCAAATCATTGTCAAAGATAGTCAGTTTTCCATCATCGGTTGCAACAGCTATTTCATCATGATTTTCGGAGATACGTATTATTGTCGTATGACCAAGGTGGGTAGAGATTTTCTTACCTCCGCTTATGTCTGTCAATATCAAATTACCATCTTCCGCGGATATGAGAATCAATTTCCCCGATAGGGATATACGATCGCAATTTACTCCGGAAAGGATTTCTTTCTCGCTATTTCCGGATATGAGATTTATTTCCCCCCTGGAAGACGCGATAGTCAAAAAACCGTCGTGTGAGTCTGTTGCGACAATATTTTTATCTATTTTATTGGTTGAAACTTTCTTACCTTCACAATTGAAAAAGTCAATATCTCCATTCTCGGATAAGACAGCGAAACCGTCTTCAATAGCAAAAGTTTCCAAGATTGGAGAGTTGGCGGCGACTTCTGCAACAGCTCCAATAGTGGATATCACGGACGTAGGGAGGAGGGATGTGTGCTTGATGTTGACTATTATCAAATTGAATCAATCTTCTTGGCTTTGTCACTTCTTATCTTCTCAATTTTATCCAAGTACTCATCATTAATTCCACCTGTAACATATACGCCGTCAAAGCATGAGCAGTCAAAGTTTGAGAATCCAATTTCTGCGTCTCCCTTACATGCTCTGACCAAGTCATCTAGATTCTGATAGATCATCCAATCTGCACCAATTGCATCGGAGATTTCGCTTATCGTCCTTCCATGCGCAACGTACTCAGTCTTAGCAGGCATATCTATTCCATACACATTGGGATGAACAATCGGAGGGGAGCAAGAGGCGAAGTATACCTTCTTAGCTCCGGCTTCCCTTGCCATAGTCACTATTCTACGGGATGTATTGCCCCTTACGACACTATCATCGACAATCAGAACTACCTTATCTGAAAATTCTTCTTCGATGGTATTCAGTTTCTTCCTTACGGAGTCTTTTCTAACATTCTGACCGGGCATTATGAATGTTCTACCGATATACCTATTCTTCACAAATCCTTCCCTATATGGTACTCCCATTACCCTAGCTAGCTCCAAAGCTGCAATCCTCCCACTATCCGGTACGGCTATAACTGACTCAATTCCATGATCAGGGAGCTCTTTTGAAATTCTCTCTGCCAAGTATGCGCCCATCTTGATTCTAGATGAGTGAACCGATATCCCATCCAAGACTGAGTCTGGCCTAGCGAAATATACATGCTCAAAAATACACGGACTATGGAGAACATCGCTAGAGCATTGCTTAGACGAGACCGTTCCATCCATCCTTGCCACGATAGCCTCGCCCGGAGATACATCACCTTCATGATTGAACCCCAGAGTATTGCAGACAACGCTTTCAGAAGCGAAAACACGCTCTGTAAATCCATCTACAACCCTACTTCCCATTGAGAGGGGGCGGATTCCATTGGGATCCCTGAACGCGATGATCCCCCAGCCGGTGATAAGCGCTACAACGCTGTAGCTTCCTTCTGCCCTAAGATGGAGCCTTTCCACTGCTCTGAAGATATCCTCATTAGAAAGAGACTCAAGACCCCCTGGCCTACCATTTAGGGAACGTTGAATTTCTGCGGCGAAGAGATTCAGTAATGCCTCGGAATCGGAGCTAGTGTTTATCCTCCTGTGATCATACTCGAGTAGCCCTGAAATGATATCATTGGTATTGTTCAGATTACCATTGTGTGCGAGACTGACGCCGAACGGAGTATTGGTGTAGAACGGTTGGGCCTCTGCGACAGAGCTAGATCCAGCAGTTGGGTACCTCACATGGCCGATTCCCATTGAACCAGTCAGTGATTGTGAGTGCTTTGATCTAAAGACATCTCTGACCAATCCATTGGCCCTTCTGTGAGAAATATTCTCAGAATCACTAGTAACGATTCCTGCGGCGTCTTGACCTCTGTGCTGTAGAACCAACAAACCATCATACAGGGACTGCGCGACCTGAGAGTCAGGATTAGACAAAATTCCGATGATCCCGCACATCGGCTATCAAACGCTCCTCGGAGATTAGGGCCTTAGCACTTTCCGAAGTTACTTACTTCCCATAGTGCGATTTCTCTTGCTCCATCTGTACTTCCTGAGCTTAGCGGTTTGACCGTAACCGCAACTCGAGCAGATTCCCTTGGTCTTGTGGAAAGAATGCCTCCCACACCTTCTGCACCTGATGTGTGTGGACTTCTGCCTTTTTCCCATACTTGGAGTACCCTTTGACATACGAACCACCTATTGGACAGCGCTGCGACCGGAATGGGTGTTATCAGCGTTACCCTCCAATGAGAGAGTAATCGATATGAGCTCACTGAATCTCTATCTGCCTAGTACTTATCGAAACTCTTGCTAGAATAATAGTAATGGCTAAGTAAATCAGAGGGGAAAGTACCAATATTGCTATAATTGATTCGGAGACTGAAATCCTCATAGATTCTAAGAAAGTGAGATTGGCATTAACTAACGACGATGCGAATATTCCTGCTGACATTACTGTCAAGGATGAGATAATCAATGGGATTGGATTATGGTAGGGATGATAGGCGGCTTTCAGATGGACGATAATTATCATCGAAGAGAGCACTATTGTTCCGAAGAATACTGTTAGAAAATCACTCATCTAGGGATGCCTCCATTTGACTGAGATGAGAAGATAATATCGCAGAGACATGTTTTATCTCTTCGTCATCTAGTGGTTTAGTTACTCCATCTCCTGAAGAGATGGACTCAGTGAACCTTACGGCGATGAGATGGAGGACGGCTGTAGTCACGAGACCTAGTATAACGGCAATTCCCGATATAGCACTCTCCACCCCGGGAGACCAGTTTTCAAAAATCAAATAACCAGCAAATAAGACCAGTACCCAGCCGACTACTAAACGTAGTTTACTAGAAATATAGTATATGGGCGCACCTGAAGCCACAAGATAGAATCCTGCAACGGCTGGGGCCATCCAATACAAGAAGGCAGATATTTCATCTG
Organism: Euryarchaeota archaeon UBA170; assembly: GCA_002499345.1. Classification (GTDB taxonomy): domain Archaea; phylum Thermoplasmatota; class Poseidoniia; order Poseidoniales; family Thalassarchaeaceae; genus MGIIb-O5. Next base: position 23,568 of record DALF01000065.1, read on the forward strand.
AGGCCCTGGATTCGGCAGCAAGTAGGCCGTCTGGCGGAAAAAGCGTCATTAGTAGTCCCAAGAGGAACAATGGAGCCCCTAATTTTGATCTTTTGAATGCAGGCCCCATCCTAGCCATTGAGTATCCTGAAATCAATAAGGCGAGGCCTAGCCACCATTGCATCCACCAGTCCGTCACAAGGCGTGGGAGAGTAAGGGCATTATTGTTGATTTTGCTTCAAAGAGGGTTTGTTCGGGCAACTGACGGATGTTGTTCTCTCGATAGACTTCATAAACATGCCATCGGTCGCCGGCCACGCTACTAAGCATTGAGGTGCAGTAAATGGTAAAGATGCCAAGGAAAGTAAAGCGTTACAGTCCCGCTGCTGGCAAGCATACCGAACACACTGTAGAGCGTGTCAAGAAGAGACGTGCTAGCGAGCTTAAGTGGGGGCAGAGGAGATTCAGAAAGGTAACATCGGGTTATCGGGGTTTCCCAAGGCCGAAGCCATCTGGAGAGAAGCCTACCAAGAGGGTCAATCTAGTCTACAGATGTAGTGAGACTGGAAAGGCCCATTCCCCACGGGGAAAAAGAGCGAGAAAGTTTGAGCTCGTGGATAAGTGAGGATTGAGGATGTCTGGTAAGTTTTTGAAGATTAGCTGTCGTGACTGTGGTGCAGAGGCTATTGTTTTTGATAGAGCGTCAACAGAGATTTCTTGCTCGGTCTGTGGATCTACTCTTTCCATCCCAAAAGGTGGAAAGTCGGATCTTTCGGGAAGTACCGTTGTTGATGTCCTCGAGTGAAGGGGGCATAAAATGGCGAATTCTGAAGAAGAGTGGCCAGAAGAGGGAGACCTCCTTATTTGCACTGTGAAGGACATAAAGCAGAATGGTGCTTACTTGAGCCTAGATGCTTACGATGGTCGCGAGGGGTTCGTTTTCGTTGGCGAGATTGCTGCGGGCTGGGTGCGAAACATCCGGGCCCACGTCAGAGAGGGACAGAGGGTCGTGGCGAAAGTTATCCAAGTCAAGAGGGATAGGAAGAGAGTTGAGCTATCCCTGAAAAGTGTCTCCGAGGAACGTAGAAGGGACACAGTTCAGGCTTGGAAAAACGAAGAGCGTGCGATTCAGATAATGAGAGTGGTCTCGGAAAGAGTGGGATGGGATGAGCAAAAAGGAGCTGAAATCTCCAATCAGATGACAGAAGCATTTGGGACCCTCTATGGCGCGCTAGAGGAATGTGCAATAAGTGAAGGGGCGCTAATTGATGCTGGATTCGAGGGAGATTGGACCGAAGTCGTGACTACTTTGGCCATGGAGAATATAGTTCCGCCGTTTGTTGAGATCAGAGGCGTCTTTGATATCCAAGTATGGGGAGAAGAAGGAGTCTATGCAATCAGGGATGCCCTTATCGAAGCTGAGTCCTGTGCTGAAGGACTTGAAGACGTCTCTCTGACATGCCACTATGACGGGGCTCCAAGCTATCG
>DALF01000037.1:0-861 GCA_002499345.1 Euryarchaeota archaeon UBA170
GAACGCAACACCACCAGCAGAAAAACCCCCGGCACCACCAGCAGATGCAGTATCCAAGGGATACGAAGAGAAGGCGGCCAAAGCCAGAGGGTCGAAGAAGACTAACGAAAAGCTAGAGGCGGTTGGAAGAATTGGCGAGGCCATCAGTGCTGAGGTACAGAAGGTCATAATTGGAAAGTCACACGTGATTGACAATGTACTGGTCAATATCCTATCCAACGGGAATCTTCTTTTCGAGGATTATCCGGGACTAGCTAAGACACTGATGACAAATACATTCGCAGACGCCCTGGGTTGTGATTTCAAGAGAGTACAGTTCACTCCTGATCTGCTACCTGCTGATATAACTGGGACTAACATCTATGATGCCAAGAAGGGAGAGTTCACTTTCAAGCCTGGGCCAATTTTCTGCAATCTTCTTCTCTCTGATGAGATAAACAGGGCCCCTCCTAAGACTCAGGCAGCTCTACTTGAAGCGATGCAAGAGAAGCAAGTGACAATTGGTGTTGTAACACACAAGCTTCCTGCTCCGTTCTTGACTATGGCCACTCAGAATCCGGTTGAGCAGGAAGGAACATATCCCCTCCCGGAGGCTCAGCTTGATCGTTTTATGTTCAAGATGAGCGTTGGATACCCGAGTAGGGCCGATGAGGATGAAATCTTAGCTAGACGTGTAGCTAGAAAGAAAGATGCTGTGGAAGTAGAGACGATTACTGATCCAGCACGTGTGGTCGCAATGCAAGAGGCGTGTGAGGATGTTTATGTTGACCCGGCAGTCAGGATGTATATGGTTGAAATTGTCACTAGAACCAGGGAGGACCCACGGGTATTGGTCGGTTCTTCTCCTCGTGGTTCACAAGC
>DALF01000037.1:1189-11938 GCA_002499345.1 Euryarchaeota archaeon UBA170
CTACTGAAGACCAGTCGTGCGGCAGCCGCAATGAGCGGAAGGGATTTCATCACCCCAGATGATGTGAAGGCAGTGGCTACACTGGCTGTATCGCACAGACTAATCCTGAAGCCGGAGCATCAGATAAAGGGCTTGGAAAACGAAGAGGTTGTTTCAGATATTCTTCGTCAGGTCCCCGTACCCACGGTTTGAGGCCCTGATATTAGGACGAGAGAGGTGATTAGTAATGGCGTGGAGCAGGAAGTCGGCGATGTTCGCGTCTCTTGCCGTCGCGCTTTATTTACTTGGATTGGTACTCCGTAACCAGCAACTGGTTACTGTTGCTGTCGTCCTTCTGTCGTTCTTAACGTGGGCGGCTTTCATGTCCAATCATGCTGACGTATCATCATCAGGAAGGAGGATCGAGGATGAAAAGAGGATTGATGGGGTTCAGTTGAACAGTATAGTAGCCCTAAGGAAGATCTCTTCTTCAAGAATTTTCGAGGATGGAGAGATAGAGGTCACTCTAAGGCTTCAGAATAAATCCAATCTTGCTAAGATTGTAGAAGTTCGCGACAGGGTTCCGGAGGTCATGAGAGTCAAGAAAGGAGCAAACTATGTATTAATGGAACTTGGCCCCCAGAGAGAGACCACTATCAAGTATACTATTGAAACACCTCTCAGAGGATTCTATACAATAGGCCCCGTTTGTATTAGGATACAAGACGCATTCGGACTTTTCCACAATGAGAGAGAGGTCAATCTGTATGACGATTTCCTTGTTTTCCCGAAGATGGAAGATATCAAAGACGCACTCATAAAAAGTAGAGTCCCCAAGATTTTCACTGGTGCGGTAAACATTAGGAATCCAGGAGAAGGATCGAACTTCTACAACCTCAGAGAGTACATACCAGGAGACCCGATGAAGAAGGTCAACTGGTCGGCGACCGCCAGGAGCGGAGGGAAAATGATGGTTAATGAGTACGAAAGAGATGCTGTTAGTGATATCATACTGATTATTGACAGCAGATCAGTGAGCGAGACTGGTCCTGTGAGTAGAAACTCATTGGTCTACAGCACGAGGGCGGCTGCAAGTCTGGCGCAGTATTTCCTGTCTAGGAGGGACTCAGTCGGATTGGTAGTTTACAGCGACGAGATAGTTTCTGTGGACAGAGACACAGGGAAGAAACAACTGTATGTGCTGCTAACTAAACTAGCTGGAGCGATTGCTAAGGGAAATACGCCTCTCAAGGTAGTCACAAATAGGATTATGCCCCATATCAACAGAGGGAGCCCAATAATCATCCTGAGTCCGTTGGAGGACGATTCAACTATCGTAGATGCTGTGAGAGATTTGCGAGCTAGAAACTTCGATGTGACCGTTCTTTCACCTAGTAGTCTGGAATTCGAATTCGATGCTAAGAGATTAGACAGGACTGGATATGAGGTCCTGAAGACTGAGCGAGATATCTTGATGAGTGAATTACGAGGATTGGGTGCTTTCGTGATGGATTGGGAACCTGATATGATGCTCAATACTGCCTTGGCAGGGGCTAGGGGATTCTAAGGAGGTTTTAGATGGCTGAGAAAATTAGAGTTGATGGCGGAGGAGATACTTCTCATCTCTACGAGAGTAAGACCGTTAGATCGTCTGCGCCTAGTAGAAAAAAGGCTGCTGGTAAGCTGAAGTCTAGTACTGAGATTCCCAAGGACGCTATCCCAGAGATACACGTTCCTAGTTTCATTGAGTCATTCTTCGGAGGGCCTGTCGTGGCTAAGCAGAAATTCTTACCTGCAGATAGGATGGTTTCCTCACTCCAGATTGGGGCGGCTTCCTCCTTGACTATCCTATGCTTCCTCACTCTTGCCATCACGCCCCTTTCAGGAACTGCATGGTTTGCAGTATCGAATATTTTGGGACTCGGCTCATTGGGTGGGCTTTTCCATCTTTCTCTGATCATAATTGGCCTGATTGGTGGAATCTATGGAACATTTCAGAGAGACAAGAGGGCGATGCTAGTGTCTTATGTGACTCTTATTCTAGTGACAATTAGGTTTGCCGGAAGTACAGTTGAGTTCCGATTTGATTTTCTTCCTGAGGGAGAAATTGCTCAGAAATTCATTCTAATTCTATATGCCGTTTTCCTAGTGATGTACATAGAGCTTTCAAGTGGAGTGATAAGATTCTCAATGCTAGATACATCGATTAGGATGAATGAGGTTTATGTAATGGGGGTCAAGAAAATTACAAGGAAATACCATACATCCCTGGCCATAGCCCCCGTTATTGCTGGAATCGTAGCTCTGATGACCCTTCTGATTAATCTCATCATTCCTGCTATTGTGGATATTTTCGACGGTAGCTCTGACGTTGCCTCGGAGAGATTACGTGAATCTGTGGAGTTAACTAGTGTTTATGGAGTAGCTTTGGGAACGGCAATAGTTTTCTTGATAATCGCGATAATGTTTGGAGTTAATCTTCCCCTCAGAATCCAACAAATGAGAGAAAGGGGCGCCTAGTTTCCGATATAGCCACCAGCTAAACCAAGATCGGTCATCACCAAGATAGCCACTGCTTCTACCACTGGCGCGGCCCTAGGGCCTAGAACTGGATCGTGTCTTCCACCTACCTCGAGAGGCATTCTCTCGTTACTTGGAAGATGTAGGGTGAATTGCTTACGGGGAAGGCTACTGGGTGGTTTGAAGTGGATTTTCACACAGATTGGTGCGCCGGTAGAGCGCCCTCCCAATGAGCCATCTGCAACAGCCTCGGAAGATCCTTCTAAGATAGGCCCCTCTGTACTTGGGACCCATGCATCATTATGCTCACTGCCCCTCATCATAGAAGATCTGATGCCATGGGAAAACTCAACAGCTCTGGCCCCTGGAATTGCCATAAGTGCTCTGGCAAGTGATGGCTCGATACCATCAAACCATGGCTCCCCGACGCCGATTGGGAGACCTTCTATCAAAAGCTCAACAACAGATCCAATGGTGTCCCGATCTTTCCTGACTGATTCTATCTCTTGTGACATCAATATTGCCGCATCGGGATCTCTGCAGTTTAGCCTTCCAGAGTCAGAAGAAGTTTCGAACGGGGTTTCTCTTTCTAAGTCAAATAGAGGTCTAGATTTTATGTCCCCGACACTGTGTAAGTGTGCATGGCACGACCAACCTACATCATCTAGAAGTGCCCTAGCTTGGCTACCTGCCGCTACCAGTCCGAACGTTAGCCTAGCCGACTGGGAGCCTCCTCCTCTCAAATCGGCCGATCCATCTGACCTTACCGATTCTACCATATCTGCGTGTCCTGGCCTTGGGTGATCGGGTAAGAAAGAGTAGTCTCTTGACTTGGCGTCTGAATTCATCGTCAACATCAGAATTGGCCATCCGGTAGCTTTTCCCTCATACACTCCAGACATTATCTCACAATTATCTGGTTCTGTCCTCTGTGAGAGCCCCTTTCTACCGGGTTTCCTTCTTTGGAGGTCACGAAGTAAAATCGCCGAATCCAAAGGTGTACCTGCTGGAACGCCTTCCACCAGTGCACCAACACACTTTCCATGACTCTCTCCGAATAGAGTCACCTTGAGATTCTCACCTAGTTCCATACCCAAATTCATACCTCCTCTGTAAGTTCATCACATGTAACGAATTCTGTGATTAATACCTGTTCACAGAACTGTTTCAATTGGGATTCTAGGAGTTCTTTTTCTGATTCATAGCATACTGCCGTTATTGCTGGTCCGGAGCCACTTATTCCTGCGGCTAAAGCCCCTGAAGCAATCATCATATTAGAGATTCTTAGTGCCTCAAAATCATCGATAGAGACCGCCACTGCCATGCCATTAGATGAGAGTGCATCCAGTATAGACCCATTAATCAGAGATGCTAGCGATCTATCGAAAATCTGTGAGTTTCCTGAGAATGAGTCCTTATCGACATTATATTTCCTAAGCCCCCTGAGGCCAATTAAAACTGAAAGTCCAGTTTCCACATCACCCTCGAATAAGATAGATTCAACCGAGGAGACAGAGGGATCTATTACCTTCCATCCAGAAGAAATAGCGGCCCATGTATCATCCATACTTCCAGTAACAGAGCATCCGGATTCTATCTGCGCCTCAACTGCTAAGTCAACTATTTCAAAATCGGAAAGTCCGGTCCATGATGCCTTGTCTAGCGCCCTTAAAGCCGCACACGCCAGAGCTGAGCTCGATTTCATACCCTGGCCTATGGGAACGTCACTGATTACCTCCCAACCAAATTCTGAAGGCAATGGGAATCCATTTTTTCTCCAGGTTGAAGAAACTTGTGATAGTAAATCGTGATTATCATTCTCTACTTCCATACGCTCATCGTGAAGATTCACACGAGTCTGGAGTTTGATGGGGATCGAACAACCCTTTCCATTGCCCATGGCATGTAAGATAGAAACTGCACCATTAGATATTCCAGATGCGATAATTGTCATTTTTCACTGACCTCCCCCTGAATTGATTTACCAATATGGCGCATCCCCCCCTCATTGAGAACGGTAATTTCTTCTCCTGGTTTTAGTTTGGTAACTGAGACTGCGCTACCAGAAGGTGTCACTAGGCGTACTGTCTCTGCCTGTTGGACTAAGATGTTGCCAGTGAAATTTTCAGACTCCATTGAAATTTTCAGAAGCGGCCTTCTCTCAATCTTCAGTCTGCCGATTGTAGCCATTCTAGTATGGCCGATATCAGAATATACGGTAACTCGGTCGCCTGAAGACAGCTCGCATAGGTACTTTGTAGATCCATCTCCCATCAAGACGTATGAGTGGACGGCTCCTGCGTTCACCCTGAATGGCCTCGAAGGAACATATTGAGAGGGAACAGTCTCACCATGGACTAAACAAAGACATGATGATGAAGACCCAACAAAAATACCCTCTCCATCCGATAGCATCTCAGTGAGATCAACACAAACCCTCTCTCCGAGGCCCGCTGTGGTGACTGAGGATATTATCGCAGTAGATAGCTCTGGATTGTTTCTGTCATCTCTGACCGGTGTTCTCTCTTCGGCAATCTTCAATGCAGATGGCCAAAGAGAGGGAGACAGTTCTTCAGGTGGGATGACTATTGCATCAACACCTTGCTCAAGGGCGAATGCGGCCCCCTGGATGTCTATTTCCTCGGAAATCGATACAGCTACCTTAGTGCCACTATCTGATGCGGCCGCCACTATATTCTCTAGAGGAATCATCTTCCAGTCAGAGCATCTCAACATTAACCAAGGAACCAGTCCAACAAGTGACATAGCCTCATCCTGTCCCTTGAAATCATCGAGTTCCACGACCGCTACTTCTGGATCATGTCCTTTCCACACCCTATATTCTGAATTATTGGAAGTGGTTTCATATTTCTCTGCATCGACCCATATTTCCATCAAATCACCTCAGATAGGAGGCGGCCTCATTCGCACTTACTCCCTCGTGGATTACCGCCCTTAGGGCATTAATCCTAGCGACTGAATCGGTTGCTGAGAATATTTGCCTCCCCATGCAGACCCCTGCTCCTCCGGCTGAGAGAGCTTCTTCCACCATCTCGAGTGTTTGTAAGAAGGGCATTCCTTGAGGACCTCCTGCTATCAAAACTGGAATTGGGACTCCTGAGCATACTTCAGAGAAAGTTTCCGCACTACCCGTCCATGGAACCTTGGCAACATGACACCCCAGCTCCCAAGCGACTCTAGCAGCGTGGGCAATACCGTTAGTCGGATCATCTTCACTGAAGATCATATTTGGGCCTCTTGGGTATACCATTCCCAAAACGGGAATATTGTGTTCAAATGCTGAAGAAGTCAAAGATCCGGCTGATTCTAACATTTTGTATTCCTTATCGTCGCCTAGATTAATCTGGCATGAAAGACCACTTGCTCCTCTTTTTAGAGCCTCTTTGGCATTTCCGACAAGCACTTTGGTACCTGCCCTCTTTCCACCATGTACGGTAGAGACTGAGGCGTGCATTACGAAATTATTCCAATGTGTTCTTTGTGATTGATGAGAAAGAACACCCTTCTGGAGGACTATTGCATCTGCACCTGCCGAAATACATGAATCAACTAGCTCATCCATGTTCTCAAGTCCTTTCTCTGGGTAGCCAGAAATACCATGATCCATGGGTATCCAGAGACCCTTTCCCCCTGGAAGAAGACGAGATAGTCTCTCATTTAGGTCATCTGTCATGTATGCCCGTCCAAGCTCCATCACTTGAATGGTAGGTTAATACCATGAGGTAGAAAAATTACTTCATTTGACCTCTAAATATCAAAATCTACGATTACCGGGGCATGATCAGAAACGACTAGCCCTCCTTCTCTCATTACCTCTGCGGACTTCATTAGATCTCTGGCAGAGTCGTTTGCTAAGACGTAGTCTATCCTCCACCCTCTATCTCTCTCTCTGGCTCTCCTGAAGTTTGACCACCATGTATACGGTCCCTTCTGAGGCCCTATGTGAATCCTCAACAAATCATGCCAGCCCCTATCCAGTAGCCTCGTAAACCAATCTCTCTCATGTTCCAAAAATCCTGAGGACCTTTTATTTCCCTTCGGATCCCATATATCGTCCTCAGTGTGTGCGATATTGAGATCCCCGCATAGTAAAGCTGGTTCTTCTGAACCTACAAACTTCTCAGCCCACACCATCAAATCCTCTATCCATTGATCCTTGTAAGCCTGTCTTTCAGGATTTGCCGAACCGTTGGGGAGGTATATGTTAACACAATGCATTCCCTTGTGCATAGTATGCAGAACTCTCCCCTCTGGATCTCTAATTTCATCCAGATCGGTATCAATTCCCCTGCCAATCACTTCCATTCCAACTCTAGAGCATGCCATCACTCCTGAGTATCCCTTTCTCTGTGCGGGATGCCAAATGACCTCGTATCCCTCCGGCTCCGACCAATCCTTGGGCATTTGTTCAGGGAGGGCCCTTACCTCTTGGAATAGCATTACATCTGCATCAATCCTTTCTATGAAATCATACAGGCCCTTCCTATGGGCCGCTCTGATACCATTTAGGTTCCACGTGACTACTCGCATGTCCGCTCCTCATTGAGACAGGTCTTTGACTTTCCCGACTAAGTCCATATTTCTTATTCTGAAAATCCCAACTGGTACCATCGCTATAGAAATCAGTAATACCACTGATATGAGCTGGAAGGCAACGTTCGGGACTAGGATCACTGGGAAGTAGAATTGCCATGTTGAGAGTTCAGCTGCCAGACCTAAAGCACCACCGAAGGCGAAAATAACTCCAAATAGGCCCCCTATCAAACCAATGATGGTACTCTCGAAGAGAAGCATTACTGAAAGGCTTCCAGTAGATGCCCCTAATACCCTCAAAGTAGCCAATTCGAAATCCCTCTCAGCGAGATTCATGACCATAGTATTGAACATAACCGCTAGAGTGAATATGAATCCTAACCCCATTATCACCCCTAGGACTTGAGTTTGTTGTTCTAGTAGAGATTCTATTCCCCTGAGAAGTGATTCCCTCTCTTGAATTCCACTAGATAATATTCCAAGCTCCTCATCGACGGAAACCCCCTCTGGGAACTCCAGATAAATCGCTGTAGCGTTGAATCCAATTATCCCAGCCAGGTCTGTCTGATGGAAGAACATAGTTCTGGAAATCTCCCCTCTCACAGAACCTACAATATCTACTTCCAATTCATTACCAGATATTGATACCGATTGTCTATCCCCCACTTTCCATCCAGTCATTTGTAATGACCCTTCATCCATCATGACCTCTGTTATGAGAGTATTTGGAACTGGTTCTGAACCATCGATAATTTCCGTCTGCCTCATTGATTCGCCGTCTCCAAAACCTCCTAGTCCCACTAATACGAAGCTTCTATGTAGTTCTGAAGAGTCAATTAGTGTTCCGACAGGGGCTTCGATAACTACCTCATACGAGGCGCCTCTATCCAGGGCCCAATCTACTACTTCGGCCTCTCCATTAGGTTGAACGAAAACCTGCGCATCCCAAGTTTGACCATCCCTCAAACCTCCTACTACAGTATCATTCAATGCGACGGTCATCATCTGAATCGAACCTGCCAACATCAGAGAGATTCCTATGGCAAGGAATGTCATCCCAAGTCTCGCTGGCTTTCGGAGACTCGAGCGAACTGAGAGTCCCAGTAGAGTAGGCATCCAGCCAGTTAGTCTCTGTAGATAGTTTGACCCAACTCTGACTTCAGAGCCCCCTCCTAGAACCTCTAGAGGATCTATTCTAGTCGCCTTCCACGCGGGGTAGACTCCAGAAATGAAAACTATTGACATGGTGATACCCATAGTTGAGAGGTACAGTTCACTGGGTATTTCTCTCTCAATTATTGGAATACCAACTATCCCCTCATAGAAATCTAGCATTCCATTCATGCCATATGGGCCGGCTATCGATCCGATTAGACAGCCGAATCCACCGATTACTAAGGGAGCCATCAGATAACCTGACATTATCGATTTACTTGGTAATCCTAGGGTCCTGAGGATAGCTATCTCACGAGTCTGGCTCTGGACCAGCCTCTGTAAGCTAAGAGCGATTGTAATGGCGGCGATCAGTTGGATTAGGGCAGTAAACGGGGCGGCCATTGTCCTGGAGCTCTCTAGGTCTAATCTCATTAGCTCTACAGACTCGACCTGACCTCTATCTCTTATTCGTCCGTCCATGCCATTTTCATCCATAGAACTGGCGATGACCTCCTTTACTCCGTCCAACTCCTCGCCCTCATACGCCTCAGTGTCAGAAAGATCGAAAGATGGAGTTCCCGATATATCCAGAACTATGGTATTTGCAGTTCCCTGTGACAAGCCGGTAAGCCTCTCCATTCCAGAAGTGGAAAGGTAGCCGACGGCGAACTCGCCTGATTCGGGAGGGAACAGAGATCCTTCTGGAGCCATGTAGATGTGCAATGGATGGTATGCGAATCCAACTATTGTGAAATTCATACTTCCCTCTCCTACCCCAATGGTTACCACGTCTTGTAGGCTCAGAGAAAGCGCCTCTCTGACATGCTCGTCAATCACTATCTCGTCCTCTGCCTCGGCCGGCATACCTTGGGAGTGTCCATCGGGGAACCATACCTTGTCTACATCGGAGTCGTGAGGTATCCCGTGCCATACGGAGTTGATTACATTCTGGCCTGAGTCGGTCGTGTGGAGCATCGCACCTTTCATCACAATCCTGCCCTCACATTGATCCAAGGACTCGGTCCCCTCTGGCCAAGAAGATTCAATCTCTGAGCAGAGGGATTGAACCTGTTCACCAGACCAAGCAGAGCTCTCATTATCAATCCAGATATCAGCTAGATTGCTTCCCGAATCACTGTCCTCATAGATTGAGTCATACATCGGCCCCAGATTTGCTGAGTACCCTCCAAAGGTTATACCTGCAAAAACACCAACAAAGATCATGCCAATTACAGCGGAAAGTCGAAGTTTTGTCCTCCAGAGACTCCTTGCGAGTCTCTTATTCAGTAGATTGGAGGAGCCGAACATTCTTCCACCTCAAGAAATGGTCGCTTTCTCGCTTGAAATTGTCTTTTCATCCGATACTATCCGGCCACTATCTATCCTGATAACCCTGGTTGCATATGCGATTAGAGATTCGTCGTGAGTAACTAAGATAGCCGTTATATTCTCCTTCTCACAGGCCTCGACGAGAACTTGCATCACCTTGTCGGAGGTCTCAGTATCTAGATTCCCAGTGAGTTCGTCGCCTAAGAGAAGAGTGGGTCTCTTAGCTATACTTCTAGCAATAGCAACCCTCTGTTGTTGCCCTCCGCTAATCTCTCCAGGGAACCTATCACTTTCGGCGTAGAGCCCGACCAATCTGAGCAGCTCCTCCGCTCTGGACTTGTCCTTGTTCCCAGCCAGCTCCTGAATAAGAGATACATTCTCAATCACCGTAAGATCCTGGAGGAGGTTGAAGAACTGGAAAACGTATCCTATGTTCTCTCTCCTGAATGATGTCATTTCCTCTGAGTTTCCCCTAGGGACTTCTGAACCCATGAAGCTGTATGAGCCATCAGTAGGACTATCCAAGGCTGATAGACAGTTCAGAAGAGTGGTCTTTCCTGATCCCGAGGGGCCCAAGAGAAGAACCCTCTCCCCTTCTTCTATCTGAAAATTGATTCCATCAAGGGCCTTCACAGTTCCCGCAGGAGTTTCATAGTGCCTCTTTACATTAGTCATTGATAGGAGTGGCATGATAAACACGCCACCGGTTGTTGGATATTGAGTTATCGTCCGGAGTTATTTGACGCCTTATCTAATCTCTCCGGGATGCGATTGAGGCGCCTAAGAGGGCTAATGCCCCCAACACTGCTCCAAAGCCGGGGACATTAGGTCCGAAGGCCTCGGAATCCTCAGTGTATCCTTCTGCCCATGTATCGTAAATCGCTACTGTGAAACCATAATCATCTTCGATGGTCAAGGTATCTCCAGGGGACACCATTCCGTCCATGTCAACATCAACGAATGTGAAAAGAATGTCACATCCCTCCGTGCAATTCACTTCCTCTGGAGCGCTTGCCACTCCTGATTCAAGGAGTCCGGAAGCGACCAATGGGCACTCGTCCAGAGAGTCTACTCCGTTGCAATTTAGGAACCTGAGTTCGAAGTCGGAAAGAGGTGCTGCGAAAGTAAGGTTATCTGCGACCACTCCAAATCTTGGACCTGCCTCGTGGCCGTCGTTGTCCGAGTCTCCATCATCGTACTCATCGGAACCGT
>DALF01000037.1:12254-12388 GCA_002499345.1 Euryarchaeota archaeon UBA170
ATCGGAACCGTCCTCGCAATCTTCTTCGCCGTCATTCACCCAATCCTCAGGTATTTCTTCGCCGTTGTCACACATCCACATGTCTGGCTCGTTATCGGAATCTGATCCGTCATCATCGTACTCATCGGAACCGT
>DALF01000037.1:12702-20788 GCA_002499345.1 Euryarchaeota archaeon UBA170
ATCGGAACCGTCCTCGCAATCTTCATAGCCGTCATTTACCCAATCCATAGGGATCTCCTCATCCCCATCATCGCATAGGAACATCTCTTCCGAGTCGTCATCGTCTCCCATGGTGGAAATCCAATGTTCGAGCTCCTCGTAGTCGAGAGCGCCATCTCCGTTAGCGTCTGAGAAGTTGAATGCGTCTTGACTCTCGGAACGGTCCTGTTCGTCTTCCCATCCACCGTCTTCATACATCACGAAGTCATCGAACTCCGTCCAACTGAGTGATCCATCATCATTGTAGTCCATCATGTCCAGTATTGTATCTGGACTCATTTCATCGCCATCATGGGAGTCGTGGTCATCGACCATCTCGATGAAGTATTCCAACTCCTCCAAGGATAGAAGATCGTCACTGTCTGTGTCTGCTTCTTGGAAAATGCCCATCAAATCGTCTTGGGCATCCTGGTCTTCGCCATCGCCCCACGAGTCCCAGAACTCATCCCAGCTCAGGTAACCATCACCATCACTGTCGAACATGTACAGGACGTCATCTGGAGAGGGAGGACCATCTCCGTCATCGCCGTCACCGTCTCCGTGGCCGTCATCCAGAGTCTCGGACAATCCATCGAACCACACTGGAAGTGCGGTCTTTGGTAGTGTCTCGTCAACCTCGATTACTATCGCATCTCCCCACATTACAGTGTAGACAACGTAGGTCGAATTGGCACCGTCGTCACTGATCATCTCATAGGACATTAAATCCTCATTCTCATCAAGATTGATGATCATCTCGGTGGATGTTACGCCCTCAGTAATGGACATCGTCATGCTCTGAATTCCTGTCGAGGAGTCATATGAGAAGCTCATGCCCTCAGCCGCCATATCTGAGTCAACTCCTTGTCCGTCATCTACAGTTATTGGGACCCAGTTCAGACCTGCATCTTCACAATCTCCTCGAGTCAGGATGGAACCTACTTCTTCTTGAATAGAGAAATCGAAGCATATCATCATGAAGTTGACGTCGCAACCGTTATCCTCGTTCATTGAACAGTATTCTGCTGTAAAATCCTGACACTCTTGGCTGTCTGGACCTGATGAACATTCTTCTACGGCACATGGATTAGCAGAGTTATCCCAATCAAATGGACAGTTATCACTGATTCCATCTCCATTGATATCCCCATCGACTTGTCCTCCCATATCCGAATCTAAGCTCGAGCCCAAATCCAAGCCTGGAATTCCCTCTGTGGGACTTCCTGCGATCATCGCATGGACCATGTCCAGAACGGAGCCATCGGCGTCTCTCGTTTGAGTGCTGCTTGAGACTGTATCGGCCATCATCCCGCTAGCTAGCGAGTGTATATTGACTACTTGTCCGACTTGAATCACGGTGTAGTCGACCGTTAGCATTTCAGAGACTGAAAAATATGTCCTAACCATTGCAGAGTCGTTCGCGATATCGACCATGACATGCTCCTCGATGTTTATGTTCATCTCGCCCATACCCATCTCATCTTCTACCATCTTCATCGAGATTACTGATGAGTAGCCAGCCCTAGGGTCTACATCGAGCATTTCATCGATTGACATCTCACTCATCTGTTCCATGAACTGATCCATACTTGCCATGTAGAAGCAGTCGCTCAATGCATTCAGGGATGCGTTCTCATCATAATTCTCTGCGTTCTCATCCATGCATCCTAGGACGTCATCGACTAGTTCCTCGGTTATACAACCAGACAGGGAAGTGGCTATCATCAAAATGCTGGCAATCAGTGCTGATGTCCTATTCATGTATCTTCGCCTTATGCTGAGCTTATCAAGAATGGGGCGAACTCATCTCATTATGGTGCAGGGGACAGGATTTGAACCTGCGAAGCACTACGCACTGGGACCTAAACCCAGCCCCTTTGACCACTCGGGTACCCCTGCTTGGCTTTACGCGGGCACTCATCAGTCAAGAACTCAACGTATGAGGGGGGTAAGTATCGAATAGGGTCTTAACCGGTGTTTGGGGCGACGGGGCATGGCACGAATCGGAGTGATAGGCCTAGGCAACTGGGGCACGGCATTGGCACGGGTTTGGTGCGAAGACGGCCATAATGTCCTAGGATGGACAATTGAGCAGGAGGTTTACGAGACTCTGATGACTGATTCGGTTAACAAAAAATACTTGGACGGATATGAAATTCCAAATCTGCAAGTCACAATGGAGCTTTCTGACGTAGTAGAGTCTTGTGAGATACTGGTACTCTCCCTCCCTAGTGGGGTCATACTGGATATTGTTGATAGGATCGTTCCAAATCTGAGGCCTTCTCAGGTCCTACTTGACCTTGCAAAGGGGCTAGCTCCTGAGGAGGAAAGCGGATCGGGACTAATATCTGACTCTATCGAGAAGCGTCTTGATGTAGCTGGTAAATCGAACCCGGTCATCGTAATGACCGGCCCTACAATAGCACCAGAGGTGGCCAGAGGGGTCATCACCACAGCTCTTGTAGCGTGTCACGATCAGAGCGTGGCTGAGAGGATATCAGAGAAATTGTCTACTGAGACTCTCTTCTTGGTGGCCGCGGACGATCCGAATGGGGCCGAGCTATGGGGGGCATACAAGAACTGCGTTGCTCTAGCATGTGGGTTAGTAGACGGATTGAAGGGATCAATAGGGGGAGATAACCTCAAAGCAGCTTTGGTCTTGAGGGGTTTCAGTGAGGGCATTTCTCTTCTTGGTGCCATGGGAGCGTCCTCGTCCACTGCCTTTGGCCCAGCTGGACTTGGCGACCTGTATGTGACAGCTACGAGTCCAAGAAGTAGGAATAGGACACTTGGAGAGAAGCTTGGATCCGGCAAGAGCCTTGATCAGTCGCTGGAAGAGATGCATATGGTGGCAGAAGGAGTGAGGGCCACTAGGATGTTTCTCGCGAGAGCCCCTAAGCTTGGGATGGAGACTCCATTCATTGAGGCACTGGGGGAGCTATTAGACGGGAACATCGCGGCAGACGAGGCTGTGAAGAGAATGGTGGAATACTAAATTTCTTCAGAATAGGTTGATTTGCCAAATCACCTCCCGGTATCGATTGCGGTGTCCTTAGAAGACCTGACAGAATTTGAGAGTCGCCTTATCAGATGGATTTCATCCTCTGATTTTGTGGGGATTCCATGGTCGACCAAGAGGGCGGCTGAAGCGTTCAAGGTTGAGGAGGAGGAGGTTTACCAAGCTCTGGCCTCACTCACAGCGAAGGTACCGGAGAATATCCAGATTTTCTACGAAGATGGTGCGATAAGGATTGTTGCTGACTCGTGATATTATCGCTAACGGCGGCGGAACAGACTCGTCCAAGAATACGCACCACTCGGCGCCCCCCAAAGGCCACTGATAACTTCGAACCATGAGGGGGCCCTAAGATCGTCTTCTTCAGTAAAGAAAGACCTGGCATAAATGGAAATGAAGTCAATTATTAGTACAACGAGGAAGATTATGAGAAGATAAGCCACTACCTTATCGTACTGTAGGAACCTCAGGTATAAGTCGATGTAATACCCTATTCCTCCGGCTCCAACTATGCCAATAATTGTCCCGGATCTGAAGTTGTACTCGAACAGGAAGATTGAGTGTGAAATGAGGTCGTTTGCTGATTCGGGCACTACTACATTCAGGGCTGTCTCATACTTGCTCAAACCCATTGCTTGCGCTGCCTCCAAGGGAGTCTTGTTCATCCCCTCCATCGCCTCGTACCAAAGTTTACCCAGGTATCCAACAGTATACACAGTCATTGCCAGAACTCCTGAAAGTGGCCCCATGCCAATTAGAATTACGAAGAATATCGCCCAGATAAGACTAGGGAGGCTCCTAAATGCCGATAGGATAAATCTGGACGAGAAGGATAGCCACCCTGGACTGAGGTTTCGGGCGGCTGCCAAAGATAGTGGCAAAGACAGGGCCATCCCAAATACTGTGGCTACAAACGCTATTTTGATTGTCTCTATGACCCCTATCCATGCGGTAGAGCAGGTGAACTCAAAGGGATATCTCGCAGTGCATACTGGGTATACTTGTGGCTCGAGAACGCTCCAGTCAGGAGGCCATAGTGACTGATAGAAGAAGTTTTTCAGATTGCTGAAGCCTCCTGTGAGCCTGCCCCAATCGCTCACCATTCCATTCAGAACTAGGAAGGCGAGTATTAGTAAAATCATGAATGTGCTAGCTATGACTTTGCCATCGATTGCTGTCTTCACACATTCACCTCCATGGCTTTCGTACCCTTGACGAATGGATTTATCCTGCCATCGTCAATGACTAGTAGCTTATCCGCCATCATCTTGGCCCTGGATATATCGTGCTCAACAACAATCAATGCGGCTTTACTTCCCCTCACATAATTGGTGACCGCCTGCAAAACGGAGGTCAGTGTCTCCTCGTCCAATTCACTAAGGAATTCATCTGCGAGAATCAGCTTAGGCTTCTGGGCCAGAGTTCGTGCTGTTGCCACTCTCCTTTGTTGGCCTCCGGACAGTCTTCTGATTGGTTCAGTAGATTTCTCACTGAGTCCCATGATGTCAATGGCTTCAGTAGATCTTTGCTGTCTCTCCTTCCTAGATTTAACCCCGGCACGAGCACCCAATTCTACGTTGTGCCTTACACTGGCATGCCGAACTAGCCCTAATTTCTGTGGTATGTACCCGAGAACACCACGAGGAGGGGACTCTGGCAGTGTGACCCCACATACTTCTAACTGACCGGATATGGGACTAACTAGGCCAGCGATCGTTCTTAGTAGAGTAGATTTTCCTATTCCTGAAGGTCCAGCGATTGCTACTATCTCCCCTGGTAAAATCTCTAGATTGGGAATATTGACGAGTGATGCCGAGGAGTCATAACCTATTGCCACGTCCTTCAAGACCAATAGTGGCTCAATCAAATCGTCACCTGTCCGCATACTGCCCCCTCGATACAGATTTAGGCGCTCCTAAACCCATATATGGTATTGATGGATTTTAGATTATGGGGACTATTCTCATTCGACATTCGTAAGGTGGCCCACTAGAGCCTCGAAAGCTCCTGGAACTAACATCAAATTATCTGAGAATTGTCCCAAGTGTCCCTGGGAAGTAGCTCTAGCCACCCCCGAACCATCGAGAACATTCTTCAATATCTCATCTCCACAGCTCTCCTTGGGTATCTCATCGAATACCTTGTGCACTGAAATATCATAGCATCCAGTATATGTTCCCATTCCAGGGCGAGAGTAGTTTTCAAGATACATATCGTAATTCATATCAATTAGAGCGTTAATTATCGAGGTCCTGCTTCTAGTGTCGAGTATTTCAGGATTATACAGGACAGAGGTAGTGGGAATTATTCCCAATTCCCCGATAGAAGTGTAGTTATCGGCCCCCAGACACCAATCTGCATTATTCCCTGAGGCATCAATACAGTGCTCATCAATGAAATTCTCACCAACAAACGCAATCTGTCCGTATTCTTCAGAAATACATCTGATTGCTCCTGATTCGCCATAGTATGGCCCATCAGGGGAGGGAATCACTGAGTCATCATTGAAGTACGACCTAACTAAGTCATCCAGACTATTAGATTCAGAGTCTTCATGCATAACCAAATATCCATTACTAATCATATGAGATAATGGTGCAATCAAACTACTGTAAGGGTCGGTTCCTGTGTGGCATGAGACCATGCCTGAGATAAGATCGAAAGGATTAGTCGATTCAACATCATCTGTAGTGTATGAGGCTAGTTCACTATCTGAAAGCGCCCATCCGGAAACCTGTGAGGAGAGTTTTTGATCGTCGTTCTGTATGGCGGCCAGTACTGCTAATCCACTCGTTTTCCAACCAATTGCTGATGCCATGTGCCCCATGAATGCCAGGTGTGCGTCTCCGGATTCCAATGAGCTTATGGCCTCAGAATCTGATTCAACATGGAGTATAGAGACATTCACTCCTAGCTCGCTACTGAGGAAGTCTGCTAGAAGAGACGGGTCTCTCTCCGTCCCATTAGAAGTCTCTAAGGTTTGGAAAGCTATCCTTACCTCCTCCAGAGAAATAGTGATTTCTTCTCCATCCTCGTCGTCCACATAGTAAGCTGAAATGCCAGGAATACTGGATACAAAGGAGGAATATATGCCCAAATGATCATCTGAGTTTGTCTCAACAACGCCCTTGGTTCCGAACGTGTTGAATAGAATATCTGAGGAATCTTGCTCTTCTCCTAATGACATTAGCAGGTTCATGACATCACCGATACTTTCGTTCTGGAGGTAGTCTGGGTTATAGACGAAAACATCACTCGGAGCCTTTGCGAAAGATGGCAATGCGACATACCTGCTGTTCTCTAAGCACCAATCCTCCCTCTGATCTATTTCTTCCCCAGGGCAGTAGTCAGAGATTGTGTTATCCTTGAGGAATGCTATCTGTCCTGAACCTTCAGAAAGGCACTTCAATGCGCCTGACAAACCGTAGTAAGGAGTCCCGGGCTCAGGAATGGATGAGTCCTCGGAAAAGAATCCATGAATAGTGCCCCTAAGAGATTCAATATCATTTGGATCGCCGAGGACATTTGCATATCCTAATCCCAAGAGGAAACCCATAGGAAGCATCATACCGACTGATTCCAACCATCCTGTGTGACAAGAGGTCTTGCCCTCCATCAGTGAGAAAGGGTTCGTAAGTGGGTCTGAATCTGAATGCGCGATAGCCATTTCACTATCGTTCAGAACCCATGCATGGGCATTGTAGTAAGCCCTCCCATCCGACTTCTGATCGGCCGCTAGTGCCTCTAAGCCATATTGGTTCCAGCCAATCCAAGCATTACCGCTGTCCATGTAAGCTATATCGACGTTGCCGAATCTGAGTGCCTCCAACATAGCTACCTTCGAATCTACCGTGTAGATAGAAACGTCAAAATTCGTATTCTTGGAGATGTGATCAGCTAGTATTTGTGGGCTCGAACCCGATTCGAGCATATCTGCTGATACTTCGTAAGCGATTACTAGAGGAGTTCTTCCCTGGTCTCCTTCTTCGTCTCCGATGCAACCTGAAATAACGCAGGATAAGAGAAGAATTGAGATCGTTGATGCTAGTATCTTAGTTCTCAATGGACTTTTTGAGAAGCCCCCATATGTTGTCATGATGCCTGCTGTAAAAAGGGGTTTATGGAGTCTTCCAGACATAATTCTGTTTCTAATTTATTGGCGTTGACGGGAGGCGTTCCGAACTGCGGATTCGAAATTGATGATTGGGTGTGTGTATGACGCTAATGCGCCTCCCGCCAACAAAAAGTTGTGTCATCTGCAGTAGTCCTGCAGAGCCTTGGTTTCACTAAATAATCAGAGAATTTTCACTGGAGAGTTCCAATGTCATCAGCTGTTATGCCGAACGCGTCCCAAGCAGGCTGGAGGTACATGCGGACATGTGCCTCGTAGTCTGCTGTTGAATCGCCATCATCACTTAGATCGAAGATGTCGACTATCTGGGATGCGCCGTAGTCGGCGTAGAATCCTGGCATACCGCTCTCTGGGAAGACTGATGCGAATCCATCACAGATTTCCTTGGTTGTTGCTTCTGCATATACGTAGTGTCCAGCTCCCATGTTGTAGCAAACATCCTCTCCAGAACTTGGCGAAGTAACCCAATCGAATCCATCGCAGTGAGCTGCCTCAGCAGCGCCAATGTATGCCATTCCATGGGTCTGATTGTTGTAGCATGAGTCTGTGTAGTCAGCCACGTAAGCCTCTATCACCCTGAAGAATGCATGGCCCTCTGCCTGATGCTTGTCGTAGTCTGCGGCATCTTCAGCGGCTAGATCGTCAGTCATCTTCGATGCGTACCTGACTGAAGCCTGGGAGTAGACGATTACTACGTTCTTGAGTATCTCGTCTCTCGCATCTACAAGTCCCTGCATATCCTCGTTCTGCATAGCAGTTAGGCCCGCGTTCATTGCCGCTAAAGTTGCGACGTTTGTGGCCGCTGTACCGTCAGCGTCGGCGGTACCGAAGTTGCCTGCTCTCTTGTCAGCAGTAGCGTATGGCCCACATCCGTCGTAGTCTGCGTCTGCATCGTCTGGTCCGTGATAGAATGCCCATCC
>DALF01000037.1:21183-25256 GCA_002499345.1 Euryarchaeota archaeon UBA170
GCGGCATTGAGCTCATGGATTGCATATGCGGTCATAACACCGTTCTGGACTCCCTTCTCTGTGGCTTGATCCCTGACTGTGTCAGACTCGCCTGCGAATGGCCCGGTTCCCTCGATGGCGGCGGAAACGAAGTCATTCCATGATCCATCGGCACCGTAGTAATCGTCGTATGCGTGATTCTTTCCAGAAGCATCTGCGAAGCCCATCAGGGTCCTGTAGGATCCGTCGGACTTCTCTGCGTGCTCTCCGTTCTCATAGATGTCCTTGACACCGTCCCAGTCGTATGCTCCGGATAGGTCCTTGATGTCACAGACATCTCCCATCAGCATGCGGTGGTTATCGACGTTGGAGGCGTAATCGTAGCCTCCGTCCGAGTCATCTAGGTCAACCGCTTCATCTCCACCAGTACACCCGGCCAGGGCGCTCAGCAGAAACATCATTGTCATCATTATGCTTGTTATTTTCAGATTCATGTTAATCTCCTTGACCGACCCGAAATGGGTAGGGTATATGTAATTTAGGCTGCCCTAAACATTTGATTTGTTACGATAGAGTCATGTCTGATGGCCTTGCATGAGAGTCCATGAGAGGCCTGTGGTCATCCACACTGATTGCCTTTCTGATTGTATTATCAGTCGTTTCTGTACCATTTAGCGATATTGATCAGTCTCCAGATCTCATCGACGAGACAGTCAAGATGGAGCAGATTGGAGGTGGAGGAGGCAGTCTTGAAGAGCAATGTGGATCAATAACATTCGAGAATATGTTTGAATATTCACATGCCACCTTTGATATTATCATTAACGAAAATTGGGAAACTGCAGATGTTCAGGCAGTGGCTTGGGTTAACAATACACTGGCTGATGAATTGAGAGTGACCATGGATGAGTTCATGGAATTACTAGATCCCAACAAAGGAGGCGATGGATGGTTCTCTACAGATGAGCGAGAGTTCTTCAGAGCATTGGCTAGTGAGTGTATTGAGCACACCCTCACCAGAATTGGCTTCAGAGATGGGTTTGCACACAGAGGTGGCCTTGGTACCGACTGGAAGAATACTAGCTGGGAAGAGGACGGCGTAGTCATCGAAGAGTGGAATATAGTTCCGCCTCATCATTCTCAAATTAGAGGATGTACATCGTCGATAGGAGGGGATTGCAATGAGGTCCCCGTGGTTCCAGATTCGAGCAGGAACTGCGATAACAGTGTTTCACAGGATTTGGCTGTGGATGAATGTAGAGTTCAGCTCTGGTTGAATGCCACTCTTTCGATAACTGGAGTGGAAGATCCCAATTGGTTCACCTTCTCATTGAATGCCTCTAACCTTACTGGAGCTAGATTCGATTTCACCTTTCCACCGACTAATGGTCTTCGTCTAGAGATGTCGGACGAGTGCGAGGGAAGGGACGTAGGGTTGAATGAATCCACTGCCGGAGGGCAGGCCCCTACTGTTGGTGGATGTGTAGGAGACGGCTCATCGACATACAATCTGGTCAGTAACGATGACGGAAGTCTGACTCTCGAACTCAGTCCGAATGGTTACAGAGAAGACTGGCCGATGGGAGAGGACCTTTTCTTTGACTTCACCACTTCACCAATTCCCGAACCCGCACCTCCTACATGGACTGATGATTCTCCTCCTAATGGCACTTGGTTCCCAGTGCCAAATTCGGGAGATGTGGTCTGGGCCGATTGGGACGAAGGGGTCTCGAGATGGTTCAATGACGAGGATGGCGTCGCAAATTTAGAGATAGTTTGCAATGGCGATGATGGCTTGAGCTTCTGGGAGGCAGGAGATAGATCACTAATGGCTAGTGTTCCTGATTCAGGAACTATTGATGTCACTTGCGCTGCAAGGGATTATGTTGGATTGATGACTGATAATAGAACATGGCATATTGGAGTTCCATTCTTGGTGTATTCTGATTCTGATATTCTGACTGATCCCCATCAAATTACTATAGATAGAAATCCGGGATGGCCGGACCTGAGTGTGTCTGTTCATCTTGTTCAGGGTGCCTCTTCTCAGCAGCTAGGAGAAGTGGTGATTGACTCCTCTGACCCGGTAAATGTTCAGGGAAGCTCATCAAATATGCAACCCGGGGGTGTTGATGTCCGGGTTTTAGTATCTGGAGATGAGATTTTTACAATGAGTAATACTTACTTACTTGGGATTGTCAAGGAGAGTTCGCCTCCTCAGATATCCATCTCAGACTCAATATGGGATGGTTCTAAATGGTCTATGCAAGGCCAGTACAGTGATCCCGATGGAGAGTCTGTTTCCTTCACAATGAGAGTTGATGGCACCACAGCTGGTTCGGTCAGTGTTTCAGGGAACTCATGGTCTACACCCCTGATTGACTTTTCACTTTGGGATTCTGGTGAGCACACGGTTGAAGTGGAGGGTTGTGATGACTCATTCAAGTGTACTGTCATCTACCGAGTCGTGAATAATTCGATTCTGTTCGAAGTTGACGAGCCGGACTGTGAGGCTCTCAACTGCAACTGTGACCCAAGCCTTTGTGACGAAGATGGAGGAGGGATTGGAGAGATTCTCCCCGCAAGCGGTCTACTCAGTGTAATCTTATCTTTTGCTTTGGGAACTATTTTCTATCGGAGGAGAAACTAGAATGACTTTTTCTGGGAGAGTGGAAGATATTTCACATATGAGAGGCCTTCTAGTATCTTTTGAGGGCAGGTCCCCCAATCTTGGAGATACTATCAGAGTAAGAGGCGGCAAGGTATTAGGAAGAGTAGATACCGTCATTGGACCTGTAGATTCTGGATTTGTGCATATCCATCCTGTTTCAAGAGGGGTCGAGGTTGAGCGTGCAATAGGGTCGCCTGTTGAGATAGCCCCACGCAGAGTAAGAGAGAAGCGTGGGGGTAGCCGACATAGAGACGGAAAGAATACCAGCAGGAATGAGAATAGTCGTCCCAGGGATGGTGGAAGAAAAGGAAGGGGTCAGAGCAATACCGGAAGAAGGGGGGATTCCAGAAAAAGGACAGGGGGCCCGAGAGGCAGGAGTCCAAGGTACGATGGTCGCGGTTCTAGAAAAAATTCTAGAGGGCGTGGAAGAAGGTGAAGAATCTAGGTCACCGGCTTGGTGCTTCCGGTACGATCTTAGAAAATACCATTGAGGGATTGAGTAAATCATTAGATTTGGTATCAGACAAGAGATTCAAGTATTGGGAATTTGATGTGAGAGAGTCCTCTGACAGGGTACTATTGGCATTTCACGACGACCGTATCAATGTAGATGGGAAGATGATTGAAATTAAGGAGTTGAGTTTCGAAGAAATTTCAAACGCGGGGACTTCTATGATGATCAATATACCTACATTTAAGCAGATCATTGAGGCACTAAAGGATAGAGACGAGCGAGTCATGATAGAAATTAAGAACGTCCACTCCGATAATGGGAGAGATAATTTGCTTAGTTCTGTTTCCAGTAATGGAAATTGGATGTTGATGTCAACGCCAGAGAGATTCATCGAGTCGTTTCCATCTGAAAACCGTGATCTCTGGAACATCCGAGCAAGAGATCTTGGAGTGAAGCTAGTCAGGGTCGGAAGGCATAGGATTGACTTGTTCAAAGCTTCGAAGAATCGGATAGCCTGGTACTATGCAAAACCTAAGTGGTTTTTTGGAATTTAAATCTCCATCTATTAATTTAGGGTACCCTAAATTTTATGTCTAAAGTATTGTACGACAGACCATGAGGGCAGAAGAGATTGGAAGCTGGGCTATAGCAAATAAGGCATTACTGATGGCTGGATTGGTATTTTCAGCAGGAGTACTATACCTAATATTTGATGTAAACTATGAATCTTGTGATGATGAAGATAACTGTCTAACGATTGCATTTGAGGTACAGGACACCTACTTGATTTGGGATAAAAATCCCCAGCATTTGGCAGATAAGATGAGTTCTCTTACTGGGATGGACGTCGAGATATATCCAGTCACTGGATCTGGTGGAATTATTGAGGCCATTGACAAAGGCAATGCCGATATCGGTTTCGTGGACGGTGCGGCAGCATGGCTGGGATGGGAAGTCTATGACTTGGAC
>DALF01000002.1 GCA_002499345.1 Euryarchaeota archaeon UBA170
GAGGAAGTACAGGTTTCAGTGTTGGTAAAGAATATCGGTGCAGGATCTGTCACTGATGTACCCGTCATGGCCAGAGTCAATTCAGTCCTACTCAGTGAGCAACTAATATCCCTCTCGCCAGGTCAAACAGAAGAGCTATCCTGGTCATGGACGCCTGAAAGTGAGGGAGATACTGCTTTCGAGTTCCTTATCGATCCGAACAATCAATTCGATGAAATGTCAGACTCGAATAATTATCTAGGAGAAATAGTAATAGTTAGCGCTCCTGGAGTCAGAGTCTCCGCTCTTGAGGAAACACTTACGCTGGTTGATGCGGCATCAACAACTTCAACTTGGGATTTAACCATGACAAACACTGCACTCTTTGAGACCAATGCTACGATATCAGCATCATCCCCCATCAGAGTCCAAGACGGCATGGAATTTGGGTGGTTTCAGTCTTTCACTTCTAACACATTCAACCTAATGCCCGCCGAACAAGTCTCTGTTGGAATGACCATGGTACACCCAGCTCCTCCTCCTCCGGGGACGTATTCTATGACTATATCCGGATACGACATAGAGAATGACGTACTCTCTGAAATGACGCTCTACTTCGACGTGCCCGTATTAGCCGACGCCAATGTACAATTATTGAATGAGCAGATTCTAGTCAGTCCCCTCGAATCGACTAAGACACAAGTGACCATTATCAACGATGGCAATGGGGCCCAATCGTATGATGTCGAATTAGTTTCTCCTGCAGGATGGCACCTCGGTCTTGACTCGATAGGGACGTTCGAAGGGTCATCCCATGGATCGACAGGGACGCTGCAGAAAGGGTCAAGCAAGACAGTGGATATTACCATCAATTCACCAGGGGCGATGATTCCATCTGGAACAACATTCGAAGCAGCGATTATTGTGCATTCCAGAGTTAGTTCTATCTCCTGGGTTCAAGATATATTCCTAATCGTCGGACCAGTGGATAATGTATCTCTTTACCCCTCTCCTGGAGAGATTAGGACAGATATCTCCCCTGAATCACTACTGGTCATAGATTTCTCTATTGATAATCTAGGTAATAGAGAGTGGGTACTTACTCCATACCTCATGTCAGCACCCGGAGGTTGGAACGTAGTAGATATGAATCCAGTTACTGCTCCTGCCGGGCAGTCTGTAGATTGGTCTATGAGTCTACAAGGAAACGGACTCGCTTCCAGCGGACTAGTCCAAATCAGATTAGCCACCCCAGACGGTTTCAAAATTGATTGGAATACAACAATTGAGGTATTATCGGCCGCCTCTCCGAGGCTTCTTTTCAACCAAGTATACCTTCCTGACGGTTCCTCTGCCGACGAAATACTAGGTGCGGGACCACATCCCGTTGGAAATCCAGGCTTTGATCTTCACTGGACTGTATGGAACGAGGGTTCAGGCGTTTGGAGGCCAACTACTAATTTAGAGCTACCAAACCAAGCATGGTCATCGTCCTGCTTATCCCCATCCTCCATATCTCCCGGGGAATCGGACATAGTTGAGTGTCTTGTGGTAATTCCAGATGATGAGCCGGCTGGTTCAGAACCAGCAATTACACTAGTAATGGAGGGCGATGGAATAGAGATCAGGGACACGAAAACACTTCTTGTTGAACACGCTCCAAGACTATCTTGGAATCTCAATACAGAACCCGTGGCCCATGAAGGATATCTTTCTTCATATAGGATAGACGTTACCAATACAGGCAATACTGACATTTCTCATACACTGGACGTAATCGCTCCAAGCTCTTGGGATGCAAGGGCCATTGATGGCATCCGAGTGGTGCTTAGTCCTGGAGAATCTCGTAGTATCATTCTAGAGTTTACCCCTCACAGCGGAAGCGATGGAATAGTCTCATTGAATTTGATAAATGCCCCGGATACAGAAGGATCTACCTTCGAAATACCTGTTGATGTAAAGCCATCCCTCGGGGGAGATTCTGGTCTGGAAGCATATCTACCACTCATATTGGGTACGTTACTTGTAGCCATCCTTGCAGGACTGGGCACCTACACGTACGTCAGGACCAACGGAGATCCAATCAGCTTACTAAAGAAGAAGCCCACTAGCAGGCAAAGCAGAGAACAGGAAGACTTGGACAGTGTAGTGAGCGGTGTCCCTTGTTGGATATGCAGTACGGATACTATAATCGGTAACTCATGGGCCTGTTCATCTTGTGGAGCAAGGTATCACAAGATAGGTCAAGTCACAGGATGTGACATTGTTTCATTGGGAAGATGCCTTCACTGTGACGCAGAGGTCGACGATCTAGTAGAGGCCTGACAATCGCATCTCCGGTAGTCAGGGGGTGCGAAGACCTTAGAGGGTCGGTATAGTGCGAAATACAATGGTCACAAGGAAGTCACTCACTTTTTTCACCGTTGCAATGCTCCTCAGCATGTCTGCTACAGTAGTTTCAGCAGATGTAGACATCAATCTTTCTGCAAATCCTAGCTCTGCTGAGGCGACACCTGATGAGGCTGCAGAGTATACCATTATTGTCCAAAACTCGGGAGATGATGATGCTGCTGTCTCACTCAGTACTCAACAAGGTAATGACTGTAATGGATTCTCATCCACTCTTGAGACCACCTTCGTACAAGTTGCCTCATCATCTTCAGAGTCAGTAACCCTCACAGTAACAGTTACTGACCAAGCTAGTGGAGAGTGTGAGACTACTGTAAATGCCCAAGGACAGGTTTCAGGAGGGGCTCCGGGAACCCCCTCCAATGCTGATGTCACCGTTCTAACTACCGCTGGCGATGGAGGTGGTCTCTATTCTGTCAGCCTATCCACGGATGAGCCTTCCACTAAGAACTACGATGGAGAGGATAACGAAGTTACGTGGGACGTGGACGTGGAAAATAATGGCGAGCAACAGGCTAACGTACAATTAGAGATGACATCAGATAGTGACTGTGAGTCTGAGGATTTGTCTGCAACAGTGGATCCATCAGTTCTTCAGCTAGAGCCAGAGGGACAGGAGGAGGTTACAGTCACGATTGACATGCCCAACGGCGCTGAGACCGATGCAGGTTCTCATTGCTTCATCCTAAAGGCCACAGTAACAAACGATCCGAATGCCGCTGATCAGGCTGAAGATAATCTTACATTAAATCTGAATGTACCTCAAATAAGGGAATGCGATGCGTCCCTCCAGTATAGCTCTCATAATCTGGATCCAGGTGAGTCTGCTGTAAACTCACTAGAAGTGGAGAATATAGGAAATACAGAGTGGACAGTGACTGCTAATGCCCAGTCTCTTGATGGGGATGACATTTCAGATTGGATAGATTTTGATAGCCCTCGTAGTAAACTTCTGACAGAGCCGGGAAGCTCCGAAGATTCCCACACTTTCACTTTCGATGTTACACCTGATGATTCTCTCGAGGCTGGGACTCAGGTAGCGATAGGGATTCAAGGCAGATCAGGCTCGGAAATTGGATGTGAGAAGGTTCTAACTGTCACCGTAGGGCAGGAATTTGGAGCTTCAATGTCACTTAGCAAGTCAACACTTTCCAATGTTGAGCCAGGTACCTCAGGAACCCTCTCAATTCAGATCACAAATCAAGGAAACGGACAGGAAACTATGGCATTGGGAACTTCTGGCGTTCCACCAGGATGGCAGGTATCGTTCAGCCAATCCTCAGTAACCCTGGGAAGCTCTCAATCCTCAAACAACAAAGAGACATTGGGTATCGATGTCTTCGTTCCAGAGGATGCAAGTGCAGAATCAGATGCAGTAATCTCATTCACAGTAGGCAGGGGAGGAGGTTCGACGCCTTACGATTCTAAGGACCTAACCATATCAGTTGCACCTAGGCACGAGGTCTCCACTTCTATGGTATCAGACCAACAAACTGGTAGATCTGATCAGATTGTGAAGTTTCCAATTGTCGTGACCAACGCTGGCAACATCCAAGACACCTTCAGACTCCAAGCCTGCGACCCTGGTGATCAGACTGGATGTAGTAACCCCATGTGGGAATCATCCTTCTCCGACTCCGATGGAAACTCAATAAGTCAACTAGTGCTAAATCCGGGACAGTCGGCACAAGTCTATCTGGATGTTTTAGTTGAAGGGGAGGAAGACGCCGACTCTGCAAGGGTCCTCGTCAGAATAGCTATTTTTGGGACCAGTGAATCATCGGAGCATACTGTTTCAGTAGTAGTTTCAAATTACAACTATGGAATGGCAGTATCTCCTCAATCCCCTGGAGATATCCCTGGTCAGATGGATGTAACACTACCTCCTGGAGGAGCACTTTCTACATTCTTCTGGATTGATAATACGGGAGATTATCCTGCTGGAGATACCGCAGTAATAACCATCACTGGACTAGAGTCATCAGTTTCTAGGAATGTATTTGTCGATGGGGTAGAGATAGACAACTCAATCCAGATTTCAAAGGAAGGAAGAGTCCTTGTCGAAGTACAAATGGAAGTTATGGAAGGAGTCTCAAATGGAGTATCCGGGATAATCAAAGTATCAACTGCATCCGAGAGAAACGCTGCTCAGACTACTTCTGTCGATGTCATGATTCAGGTTATGACGATACATGATCTCACCTTCACTCTTGAGGGAGATGACGAGATGACTGTGGATTATCCGGATAAGGCATTCTTCACGATGTATGTAACTAACAATGGTAATGTGGTCGAAGATGTGGAGATAATTTCAGGAGAATCTCTCAGAGGTTGGACTGTCGATGCCATCGAAGATGAATTCCAGCTTCCTCCCGGCGAAACAAGAGAGATTCAAGTTCGGGCCACTCCTCCATCCGAACTTCTCGATGATGACACTTACAGGTTCACAGTCATCGCTCAGCCAGAGGGCATTCCAGTCGCTGGACAACCAATCGAACTAACCGTAGTTGCAGTTAATTCCAACTCTTTCCTCAGTCTCTCACAAGCCACTCAAGACCTAATGGTGTACGGTCTGACAGGCTTAGGAGCTTTACTTGTAATCGCTCTTTTCATACGTTCAAGAGCAGAAAATAAGAGAATAATTCGAGCACTTGATCAAGATGACTCATAGCACTTCTACTGACTCGGCACCGGATAGGCTTATTGCCCAATTTCAGGTGGCTCATGTTAACGGTCCCTATGGGACCGGTGGGTGTTAGTCGTGTCTACTGTTCCAGAGGCCTATCTCGCGGTTGCGGTAATGGCACTCGTAGGCATTGGATTTCCAGTGATCAGCTTCATTGGCTCAGGCTTCTTGAGGCCAAGAAAAACAGGTAACGACCCAAACAAACTAAGCTCATGGTTACTTCCAGGATATGAGTCGGATCAATCTCTGTATGTTAGGAGGGAGTCCACTTACGAATGCGGCTCTGACCCAGTTGGCGACGCGCATATCAACTTCCATTTCCAGTACTATTGGTATGCCATAATTTTCCTCGTTTTCGATATCGCTTTCATGTTCCTAGCTTTTGGCGGAATATTGGTCATTCAAGATGGTGCAGAATCTATCTATAGTTCTCTAGCCACTCTTACAGTCTTCATCTTCCTCATGGGAGCCGGAGTTTGGCATGTTTTCAGGAAGAGAGGAAGAATATATATCTGAGGTTAGACTATGGCAGATGACGATCAGAATTATGCAGTTTTCAACAGTAGGATGCTCGTAGATACAGTTGGCGACATAACGGATGAGGCTCTAAAGGCTAGTAGAATCAAAGATATCATCGGAGTATTGGCTGGGAGAATATTCAATTGGGGACAGAGAAAATCCCTCTTCCCACTTCACTTAGGAATCAAGTGCTGCGCATTAGAGATGGCCGCCGCAGGAGCAAGTCGTTTCGATGCTGAGAGATTTGGCGTATTTTTTCGTTCTAGCCCTAGGCAGTGCGACGTACTACTAGTCAACGGCCCAATTAGTAAGAAATTTGCAGATCCAATAGTCAGACTGTGGGAACAGATGCCAGAGCCCAAATGGTGTATCGCAATGGGTGAATGTGCAATCTCCGGTGGCCCCTACTTTCAATCGTACAATATATTGGAAGGCGTAGATACCCTAATTCCTGTCGACGTATACATTCCAGGATGTCCTCCCCGGCCAGAGGCACTGATAGATGGTTTTGATAAGCTAAGGCAGAAGATTATCCGTATTGGAGCTAAACCAAGTAGTAATCGCCCAGCAACACAGAGGCCACTGATAGCCGGAGATTTGTGAGGTTTTACCATGTCCAGAGTAGTCCCCACATCAACCCAAAGGACAGCAGCAGAGAAAATGATATCTGCAGTTGGTAGAATCAAGGGCTCCGAGGCAGAGCTAGTAGAGAGATCGAGTGGAACAAAATCTCGTTGGACCGTCTCTATCAAGTGCGATTCAGAAAATTGGCGGGGCCTCGCTGAGAAGCTCCTCAATACCCACGAAGTAGACTACTGCTCGATGATTACCGGAATCCACTGGCCAGAGGGGCCAGAAGAAAAGAAGTGGGAGGTAGTATACCATTTCCTCCGAACAGGAGTCAAGAACCCTCCCCAAGTAGATGGGATTCAGCAGCCAATAATCACAGATCCAACGACGGTAAAAGGAAAACTAGTACCTCTGGAGATAGAGGTTAGTATTGCAATTCCAGATACCAGAACCCCCACAGTTCCTAGCATCCAAGATTTATGGGTGGGTGCCGATTGGAATGAGAAAGAAACATGGGATTTGGTAGGTATTGA
Organism: Euryarchaeota archaeon UBA170; assembly: GCA_002499345.1. GTDB lineage: Archaea > Thermoplasmatota > Poseidoniia > Poseidoniales > Thalassarchaeaceae > MGIIb-O5. The sequence goes on from DALF01000002.1 coordinate 6,697, forward strand.
CTTTGATGGCCATAAAGGGATGAGGAGAGTACTCCAGCCACACGAGACTCCAACCGGATACCATCCTCTTCAGAAGCACCATAATATCCGTTATCATGGATTTGAAGAGATGTATGATGATGCACAGGGCTTCTCTCGAAAGCCTGATGATGTTGGCAAGGTAAAGTAGGTGTAAAAATGGCAGAAATGTGGATTTCTATGGGACCCCAGCACCCAATGACACATGGACTCTGGACCCTGAAGATCAAGGTCGACGGAGAAACTGTAGTAGACACAGTCCCCGATCTCGGGTACATACACAGGGGTGTGGAAAAGATTTGTGAGTCTCGCGATTTCACACAGATTACTACTTACTGTGATAGGCTCTGTTATGCTAGCGCGAATACGTGGTCCCATTCGTACATTTATGCTGCTGAAGATCTTCTAGGTGTCGAGGTCCCGGAGAGGGCCGAGTACATCAGACTGATAGCAGTAGAGCTCCAGAGAATAGCCTCTCACCTAATGTGGCTCGGTGCCTATGGTCCAGATACTGGGAATCTTTCTGTCTTGGTTTGGTGCCTCCGAGAGAGGGAGATGATGATGGATCTTCTACAGGAAATGGGAGGATCAAGAATGCATTACAATTTCCCCAGGATTGGAGGGGTAAAGAGGGACCTCCCTCATGGTTTCGCTCAGAGGGCGCGTTCCAAGCTTGAGTTATTCCTACAGAGAATACAAGAGTATGAGGCGTTGTATGATGAGAGTACGGTTTTCCTAGTTAGGACACAGGGTGTTGGATATGCTAAGGCTGAAGAAATGATCAATCATGGAGTATCAGGGCCCAATCTGAGAGCCGCCGGAGTGAATTATGATGTCAGATGGGCTCATCCATATTCTGTATACAGTGAACTAGATTGGGAACCTCCAGTCGAGAGGTCTTCAATAAAAGGGGCCGATTGCTATGATAGATACAGAGTCAGAGTCGAAGAGATGAGAATAAGCGCCCTTCTAACTCTCCAGGCTTTGGATAAGATGCCAGGCGGGTCAGATACATATCACGAGCCCGGTGATCCAAAACTACTCGCCAAGGCACCCAGCAGAGCTCCTGAAGGCACAAGTGGTTACCATCACTTTGAGGATAGTAGAGGTGAGTCAATGTTCTACATCGCAGGAGGGGGGGAAGCCCGGGGTAAGAATCCCTACAGGGTATCGATAAGATCTCCAATGTTTATCACAATTCCATATGCTTCAAAGTGTATGATTGGATACAAGGTCGCAGATATTCCGGCAATAATGGGTTCCTTTGACCCATGTATTGGGGAGACGGACAGGTGATACAATGGCAAGTAGTGACTGGTTAGACTTGACTGGTTGGCTCCAATCAATGGTTGGATGGTCAATGGATCAAACCCATGACCTACTTCCGAATCAAGAATACGGACTAGGGCCAATAGGATCAGTTAATCCTCAAGCAGGATTTTCTTCGATTCAACCCGCACTAGAAGCATTTTTCCATGCATCAATAATGTGCACGGTGGTCTTCACCACATTGATGCTGACCATGCTTGCAATTCCATATATCGAGAGGAAATTCATTGGTAGACTAATGGACAGGCTAGGAGCAACTACCACTCTGAGAAGCCTATGGGTGGGAGAGAGTGGCGTTACGGCTGGCGAGTGGTGGGACCAACTCCCATTCGGCATCGGTACTCCTATTGGCTGGGTGATCAACACTCTAAACTCAATTTGGGGTAACGATCACGAGTTAGAGACCGTTTCTAGAGTAAATAACAGAAGCTACCACGGTTATTGGTTCCTGCTCCCAGGATTCTTCCAAGCCTTCGCCGACTTCTTCAAATTCGCAACAAAGGAACATATGGTGCCAAAAGATGCTGATAAGGTTGTTTTTGAGGTGGCACCGGTCATCATAATCTCAACAACTGTAATGGTATTCGCCTTCGTTCCCTTTGGGCCACACATCTATGCGGCTAACCCTGATCTCTCTCTCCTGTTCATGATGGCAATCTTTGGAGTGGCCCCCCTAGGGGTCTTCTTCGCAGGCTGGGCCTCTAACAATAAGTACACGTTAATCGGCGGAATGAGATCTGCAGCTCAACTCACTGCCTATGAGATCCCCCTTCTTATCACGGTCCTCGGTGTGGCCGTATTGAGTGGCTCTCTGAACATCATAGAGATTGTAGACTTCCAGATGGGGGAAGATGAAGGAAACGTTTGGAACTTCTTCCTAATGCCTCTAGGCGCCGCTCTTTTCCTAATTACTATGATTGCTGAAGTTGAGAGGATCCCATTCGATATGCCTGAGGCTGAGGCAGAACTTGTAGAGGGATGGTGGACTGAATATGGAGGAATTCGCTGGGGCCTGATGTTTTCAGCCGAATATATGAGGTCATATGCGGCTTGTATCCTATTCGCTCTTTTCTTCTTGGGTGGATGGGAAGCACCATTCCAGCACACTCTATCTGACCTCTCTGTTGTTGGAGGGCTTTTTACTACAATATTCGCAGTTATCCCAGGACTAGTTTGGGTGCTTGTCAAGGCTTGGGTCTTGTTTGGAGTCTTCGTCTGGATTAGGGCGTCACTTCATAGAGTAAGGACCGATCAAATCCTCGAATTCGGCTGGAGGTACCTTCTGCCACTATCATTAGTCAATCTGGTCATAGCCACTTATCTGAGGCTCGAACTATACGATGGTGGCAACTGGAACCTATGGATCCCTGTAGCAGTAACAACTGTTTCCTTGCTCGTTTTCATGATATACATCTTTGATGAAGATGAAGAAGCTGCAAGGCTGAAGAGTAGGCCATATAGCACTCAGGCTGTGGTCAAGGCGTCCCCTGGGAGCCATAGGGATTAGGTGATAATATGAAAGCAGCATATCCTGATGAGTATAATACTGGCCATCCAAGAGCGACTCCGAACTTCAGGAATCTTGTTATTAGGCCTATGTGGATGACTCTCAAAACCGCACTCCGCACTTTTCCCTTCGTCGGTCGTCTGTGGTTCCTTAGGAATGACTACCATGGTAGATCAGCGATAATGATAGATAACAATACCAAGAATAGGTTGGGCGAAGAACACCCAAGCTCTGGACAGAAGTTCGCCGCGGATAGGGAGACAAGTCAGATTATGCCTTTCCTGGAAAGGCCCGTCACTGTGATGTACCCATATGAGAGATTGGAAGATCTCGAGCCATGGCTATTCGTCCCAGGAAACTACAATGGGAGGATTGGGGTAATCTGGGAGACCTGCACAGCATGCAAGGCATGTGTCAGAGCCTGTCCCAATGACTGCCTTCACATGACCTCAGAAATCAGGGTAAACGTCCTTGATATGGCTGAAGAGGGCGATGAATGGCATGGTTATGGTAGTGAATTAGAAGCCGGTGGCTTTGCAGCTAGGCCCAAGGATGACTCAGGTTCTGAGAACTTCGATCTGATGACAGCCCACGAAGCCGCTCCCGCTGAGTATGATTTCGCTGAGATCATTGATCTCAGTGGAGACAAAGCAACAGTTAGGTGGATGGATGGCTCTGGAATCGAAACATTGGACTCTTCAGACCTGAAACCGGCCGAGAAAGATATTGTCTCAGGGAGAATAGATCTCGGGAGATGTATGTTCTGTGGACTTTGTATGGAATCCTGCCCATTTGAATCTTTCTTCATGACAAATGAGTATGACGGAATGTCAGGCTTCTCAAGGCAAGACCTCTGGATGGATGCAGATCGAACTAGGGTGCTCCCTTCCACACACAAAGAAAGAGTCGATATGGAACTAGCTAAGAGGGCAGAGAAGGAAAAGGCGAAGCTGGCACGTAAAGCCGCTAAGGCGGCCGCTGAGGGATAGCTATGAGTGTGGATTTCGAAGCAATAGTCTTTCTCATTCTGGCTTTAGCTTCGGTCGGAGGCGCGATAGGATGCGTATACGGGAAGAGGGTCGCCCACTCCCTGCTTTTCCTCATGCTCACTTTCTTTGGAGTAGCAGGAATCTTCGTATTGGCCAGTGCTGAGATGCTAGCCGCTGTTCAGATTCTAGTCTACCTCGGTTCCGTAATGCTAGTGGTGCAATTCGGAGTCATGCTGACTAGAAGGCAAATTCAAGAAGGTGACATAGAATGAGGTTCCTTTCTATTCTGGCTAGGTTCGGGACAGTTGGTTTCATCCTAGTTCTACTGAGGGAGACCATGATTCATCCCATGTGGAATGGCCCGCTTTGGGGAGGAAACGAGAATCCTCCAACTACCTTTGATTTAGCTGACGCGTTATTCAATGAGTGGGCAGTCGCTACTCTGGTTCTCGGAGCACTTCTCTCCATGGCTATGATTGGATCCTCATACCTGGTAAGGGACGAGAGATTAGTCAACCTAGTATGGGATATGGGAGGGGACGACCAATGATCGACCCTAGTTGGATAGCGGGATTAGGAGTAATCCTATTTGGCGTTGGTCTGATTGGTGTTTTCACTAGAAATAATGCAATAGTAGTCCTCATGTGCATAGAGGTAATGCTGAATGCCGCCAATCTAAATTTTGTGGCTGGTACTATGCACTATGGCGATGTTGATGGCTGGGTATTCACAGCAATTGCAATTGCAATCGCCGCCGCAGAGGTGGCAATAGGACTCGCAATTTTCCTCTCACTTTACAGCACACAGCAGACAATTTCTCTGGATGATGCAACTACACTGAGGAACTGAGGTATAAAAATGGGAGAGAGTAAGAGTGAAATCGGCCTACTGGGCTATCTTCTTCCATTCCTAGCGGTTGTTCCAGTACTGTATTTGTTGGATTGGGAATCTCATGAGGCTTCTATCCTGATAGTCGCTGTTCCATTCATGACTTTCCCTGTAATACTGATAGCAGGTCAGATATACAATGGTACAGAGTATTGGAAAATTAAGTTGAAGGAGGGCGGAATACTGGCCTTGGGCGCCCTCGGAGTATCACTTTCAGCTTCTCTATGGCTAGTCTACGATTATGTGGACTCTCTGCCCAACTTCTATGATCAGCAGAGTGTCATACAATGGCTTGAGTGGGTATCTTTCGACCTGCTGCAGTCAGACTACACACTAACTTCGGGGACCAAGATACTAGGAATGGGGGTCTGGATAGATTCCATAACTCTGATGATACTCCTTGTGGCTACCTTCCTGTGCTTCCTGATCTGCTGGTTCAGCCTCGGTTACATGAACACCGATCCAATTAACGAAGATAGGAATCACAGGTTCTATGGAGAGTTCGTACTGTTTGCTCTGGGTATGTTTGGAATGGTCTTAGCTGACAACTTCCTCTGGCTATTCATCTTCTGGGAAGTTATGGGGCTCTGCTCGTACCTTCTGATTGGTTTTTACTATTGGAAGGACAGTGCTGCATATGCTTCCAAGAAAGCATTCCTGACAACAAGAGTCGGCGATGTCTTTCTCATGATAGGACTCTTCATACTATACGACATATACGGTTCACTGGAATTCTCAGTAATATTTCATGATCCCTCTTTAGATGGAATGGTCGACTCTAACAAGCTCTTCTGGGCTCTATTGATGATGTTTATCGGAGCGGTTGGTAAATCGGCCCAGTTCCCCCTCCATGTATGGTTGCCAGATGCCATGGAGGGACCAACTCCAGTTTCAGCACTTATTCACGCGGCTACCATGGTGAATGCAGGCCTCTACTTAGTCGCTAGGATGGTACCATTCGTCGATGTCGGTCACCACGGAGTGGCGGGCTTGGAAGAACTCGGTCTGATTATAGCGTATGTTGGCGGAATTACAGCATTCATGGCCGCCGCTATTGCTTTCGTTCAGAATGACATTAAGAAAGTACTAGCCTACTCAACGATGAGCCAGCTCGCCTACATATTCACTGGTCTCGGCTCAGCTCTTTGGTTCTACAACAATGACGAACACCATGCCGCAGTGGTCGTATTTGGAGCATCTATGTTTCACCTCTTCAATCATGCAATGGCCAAGGGGATGCTTTTCATGGCTAGTGGCTCTGTGATACATGAGGTACATCATGCACACGATCACCTTCATCACGGCAATCATGATGATGACTTCGATCCTCAAGATATGAGGAACATGGGGGGACTTGCGTCGAAGATGCCTGTTACCGCTACGGCGATGATGTTTGGTTCGATGTCAATAATTGGGATACCATTGATAGGTGGATTCTGGTCTAAAGAAGGAATAATTGCCGAGACATGGCTTGCAGCCCTAGAGCATGAGCCACTGATGTATGGCCCTGCAATACTTGTTCTTCTCACAGCCGGAATGACAGGTTTCTACATGTCAAGAATGTGGTTCATGACATTCGCCGGGGAGCCAAAGTCAGAAGTCATAAATCATGTCCATGAAGAAACTCCTTGGATAAAGATGCCACTGATTACGCTGACCATAGTTACTGCTTTCGGAGGCTTCGCCTTTGCATTGCTTGGAGCTACCGATTATCTTTCTTCCGCATATGACTACTCCGGCCACCTAGAACTTCACGAGAGCACTCTCCTTTCTTCCATAATTGCAGAGCTAGAGCATGCTTTCCTACCCGAGAAGATGAATCTTAGGATAATCGGTTGGATCACAATCTTCCTATCGTTCATTGTTGGGCCAGTATTCGCGGCTAGGATTCACGGGGGAAATCTTGCAAAGGGAGAGTCTTCAACTCCCCTAGTGTCTTGGTTAGTTTCCCTCTCCTCTAAGTTCGGAAGCCAAGATGTCAGCTCTCTTGCAGAATCAGAGTTATCAGTAGCTTTGCAAAATAGACTTTATTTCGACGATTTATATGAAGGAATATTGGCTAAAACTGTCATACCCTTCTCAGAGTTTACAGCTTGGTTCGATAGGAAAGTCATAGATGGTATGATTAAGCAAATAGAGTCAAAATCAGTTTTTGGGTCCGTCCAAGTAAGGAACTTGACTACGGGAAGCGCACGAGACTACATTCTCATGGCCACTATCGGTATGCTCAGTATCATTGCATTATTATGGGGGCTTAACTCATGATCTCAGATCCTCTAACTGTAATCACTATTGTACCATTGGCAGTCAGCCTTGTTTTATTGATCCTGCCTAAGATATCTGGATCAGCAGAGGGCCTGGCCAGGGCTTCCAGAGCGATTAGTATGGGAGTCGCTCTAGCTATGCTTGCTATAACGACCATGATCTTCTTCGGGGAGATTGGAAATGTCGACTGGACCGACTATAATTCTGGATACTCTCTAACTAACGACGCATTCGCTCTGATACCATCCATTGGAGTACAATGGAAGGTAGGTGCGGATGCGCTCTCATTCCCAATGATTTGGCTTACTACCCTGTTGATACCAATATCAATGCTTGTTGAGTGGGATGCTAAGAAAGGCCATCTCTTCCATCCGCTAATATTGATGATGGAAGGGGCTCTGATTGGAGTTTTTGTTTCTCTTGATATGTTTGTTTTCTATGCCTTCTGGGAACTCACCCTAGTTCCTATGTTCTTCCTGATTATGGTATGGGGAGGGGATGATAGAAAATACGCTTCAATGAAGTTCTTCATCTATACTTTCACTGCCAGTGTGATAATGCTAATTGGGATTTTAGTGATGTATTTCTACACCCCAGATGTCGCATCCTCAGGTACCATCACTGGACACACATTCGATATGTCTGTTATGATCGCCTCATCTGATTACATCCCAAGTGAGGGACTAAGGCACCTTGTGTGGTTGCTCTTGCTAATAGGATTTGCAACAAAGATGCCAAGCGTTCCCGTTCATACTTGGTTACCGGATGCTCACGTACAAGCACCTACAGCTGGATCAATGTTACTAGCAGGAGTCATGCTAAAGATGGGTGCATATGGATTCCTGAGAATAGCAGTTTCCGCATTCCCCAACTCCACAGTTGCATTCATCCCTCTACTCATATTCCTTGGAATGGCTAGCCTGGTCTACGGAGCATGGGTTTGCATGGGTCAGACCAATCTGAAGAGAATGGTGGCCTACTCCTCGGTATCTCACATGGGACTTATTTTCCTAGGAATCGCTACAATGCAACCTCTGGGAATCGCAGGCGCTCTATTCATGATGTTTGCACATGGCATAATCAGCCCCTTGCTATTCGCTGTAGCAGGCGCTTTCAAACACCACTATCATACTCTGGAGATAGGTTCCATGAGAGGAATAGCACACCACAGTCCATGGCTTGCCGCGCACATGATGCTAGGGTGGATGGCCAGCCTCGGACTGCCTCTCCTAGCGGGTTTCGTGGCCGAGGTAACAATCCTAATTGCCTTCTGGATGTCATTTGGATGGTTGGTACTACTCCCAACTCTGACACTTATCATCACAGCAGTATACTACCTTACATCAATGCAGAAGACTATTTTCGAATCGAATGACCCTCATCATGGAATACTCCCGGATACTCTTCACGGCGAGGAACCTAGAGATATCTCGTGGCATGAGAACTCTGGAATGATAATTCTTGGTGCACTTACCATTCTATTTGGAATACTACCTTTCATCTTCTGGGATATGATGTCAGAATGGAGCTCAGGATTCCTAATAGAAACCCTGGTAGATGCCATGCAATCTGAGGGGGTGAAGCCTTGAACTCAATTGGGCAACTCTCCCTCGATTCCGATACTGCATCTTCTATGATGCCCGAACTAATTATGATTCTAGGCCTTATTGCTATAGTATTGGTGCCTAATCTCGGTGATGCAAAATTCAGATTACCACTTACTTCGATTAGAGTTCCCGTATTACTAGGTGGCTCAAGATTTGATCTAACCAATGATCCTAGACTGCCAAATAGGATTTCCAATCTAACTTTCTCTTTGGCCCTCCTGTCCTCGCTGTTGCTCATATCAGAATCGCCGAAAGAGGTCGGAGGAATTCTAATGGTGGATGGATTTAGCAGATTATTTTCAACGATGTTCTTAGGTGCACTTCTGCTAGTCAGTATAGCAACCACCCACCGCCTCCCTGCTAAAACAAATGCACAAGTTCCAAAAGAATCAGATTCAGAGAACGTATTCGATAGAAAAATCTCCATCTTAATAGACAATAGGAGGCAAGTAGACTTCTATATCCTCCTGATCATGGTTGGCCTTGGTATGACCATGATGACGATGGCAACAAATCTATTCATGCTGATTGTTTGTATTGAACTAGCCTCTCTCTCAACATATGTTCTTGTTGCTTTCCACAAGGAAGGTCCCAGTGGAGGAGAGGCAGGTGCGAAATACTTCATCGTAGGATCAGTCGCTTCTGCTATTGGAATTTATGGCATGTCCCTACTTTATCTATGGTCCGGAAGCCTCGATCTAGAGATATTGAGACAAAACTGGCTTTCGATGGATGGAGTCGATCCCTTTGCCGCCTTTGGCATCGGTATGATGTTGGTAGCGTTCGGCTTCAAGGTCAGCGCGGCACCATTCCATCTAGCCGCTCCCGATGCATACTCTGGGGCGGCTTCCCAAGTATCGGGCCTTCTAGCCACAGCATCCAAAGCAATGGGATTCCTAGCGTTGTTCAGGGTACTTGTAATGATTACTGTACCTGAGGGCTCTGAAGCAATATGGATGATAGCATTGAGTATTTTCGCTATTGTGACCATGACATGGGGTAATCTCGCCGCCCTAACCAGTGAGAATCCAAAGAGGATACTTGCATACTCTAGCGTAGCTCATGCTGGCTACATGTTAGCCGCAATAGCCGTAGTGGGAAGTGGAATCTCCGGTACGGGCCAAAGCTCAATTATCCTCACTGCAGTCTCATTCCATCTATTTGTTCTAGTTCTATTCAAGCTAGGCGCTTTCCTAGTTCTCACTCTCCTCGAAACCGAAGGAAAGGGGCATAAAATAGAGCATCTCCATGGATTAGGAAGAAGAGAGCCCCTAATCGCAGGATCAATGTTCTTGTTCGTGCTTTCTCTTGCTGGGGTTCCCCCTCTGTCAGGCTTTCTCTCAAAACTACTGATGATCAATGGAATAGTTTCGACCTCTGCCTCTACTGGCTCTTCCAGTAGCGCTGACGTAATCTCATGGGCGGAGTCCGTGGATCCATTATTCTGGTTGGCGGCGGCAATTGTACTCAATAGCGCACTCTCACTGTTCTACTACCTCAGAATAGGATTAGTGATGTTCTTTGAAGAACCATCCACTGAAAAACCCCTCAAAGCGGCTCCGTCTCTAAGAATGGCTATTTTCGCCTGCGCACTACTAACTGTACTCTGTGGGATTGGCCCGGTCAGTGAGTGGCTATTGGGTACGGTTTCCACTGCAATAGACTCATTCATGTATCAGTGATGATGCTCAACTTCACATAGGTGACTCTCGACGGAGTTGCGTGGCACGTAGAGAGGAGAAGGTCGATTTTGAGCGACTAGCTCAGCTAGAGTCTGGATCAGGAGATAGAATCAGAGTCCCACTCCCAAACAGAAAGGTGAATGAGATGTTTGCCATTGCCGACGAGATATTAGGTGGAAGGAGAATCAGGGCAGTTTGTGAAGACGGTCTTAGTAGAATTTCTAGAATTCCTGGAAAGATGAGAAGGAGACAATGGGTCAGGGAAGGCGACCTCATAGTAATACAACCCTGGGACTTTCAGGATGAGAAGGCCAATGTATGCATGAGGTATACTAAGACACAGTCTCTATATCTCTCAAGAAAGGGAGCGCTTCCTGAGATAGTCGATCTTTTCGGACTCTCGGGAGATAGAACAAACGTGGAAGAAGAAGATTTTTCCGAGAATGTTGACGATGAAATTCAAGAAGCAGCTGACTCTAACAAAGAAACTATTGAGAAACCTAGGAACACCTCTTCTTCAAGTAATGATGAGGATGACATAGACTCATTCTTCGGGTGAGTGAATGGATTTTGATGAGCACTGGGAAGAAGACCCGGATGCGATAATGAAATCTCAGACAAAACATGACTGGATGTCCGAGCCAAGATTCAAGAAAATATTCAGCGAAGTAGAAGATGGACTTCAAGGAGTCATGGGCAAGGGGCCATTCGAATGGGTAGATAGGAGGGTATTTGATGCGGTTTTTGATAAGTCAACACTACTAGCTGTACACAAACTGATGGAAAAGGGGAATATTGAGACAATCGACTACCCAATCGCCAGGGGAAAGGAGGCTCACGTATTTCACGCCACATCAGATAATGGGCCAATCGCTGTTAAGATATTTCATACCACAAACGCCGTGTTCAAAGGACTAGCCAAGTACATCGATGGAGATCCAAGATTCAATGGCCTCTCTGGTAGGCATAGGGAACTAGTCAATATATGGGTGAAGAAGGAATTCAGAAATCTCAGGAGAATGAGGAAACATGGAATTAGGGTACCACTTCCAATTTCTTATCATAAGAATGTCCTAGTGATGGAGCTCATTGGATCAGAGAGAGCTGCTCCGCGACTACGCGACATCGAGGTAAAAGAAAAATTTGAGACTTTCACAGAAATGCTAGATATGGTTGCAGTTGCTTGGCAGAAAGCGAACCTAGTACACGCCGATCTAAGTGAGTATAATATTCTGTGGCACGAAGGTGAGCCATGGTTCATTGATGTTGGACAAGGAGTCACTGATCAACACCCACATTCCGAGGAATTCTTAGTCAGGGACGTATCTAGACTAGTTCACTGGATTAGTAAGCAAGGATATGATGTTGAGCTGGCCGATTGTATGCTCAGAGTTCTGGAAGAGCCCGTACCAGACTTACAACCGCTTCCGGGCGGGGATTAAAGAGAGAGGCCCTGTGGAATGGATTATGGAACCAGTAGCCCGGATACCTAAGGATCGTATTGCTGTCATAATCGGCAAGTCAGGGGCAACTAGGAAGATGATTGAAGAGGCCTGTGGGGCGAAGTTGGAAATCGACTCCAGAACAGGGGAAGTTTCGATAGATTGGGCAGATTCTGATGTCGACCCGGTTATCAGAATGAAAACTCCAGATGTTATCCTCGCCATTGGAAGGGGATTATCTCCCAAAAGAGCTGTCCAGCTTCTAGAAGATGAAATACATCTTCAGATGTATGATATCAGAGAATGGGTAGGGAGGCAACCAAACCAAATTAGGAGAATGAGAAGTAGACTCATTGGCAGGAATGGACTAATCAGGAGTAGGATAGAGGAGCTTTCAGGTACTGAGATAGCCATATATGGCTCCTCAGTGATAATTATCGGCGACGATATGGGTCTTGAAATTGCTAATCCAGCCATAGAGTCGATTCTAAGGGGGGCGGAGCATGGTAGCGTATTGCACGGCCTTGAGAAGGATAGGAAAAGACAGCGTATCAAGTCAAGAAGTTTGGAGAGCTATGAGGAGAGAGGAGAGGAATCATCCCCCTTCGACTCACTTGTTCCTGGTCTTTCTGCCGCTCGTAAGAGAAGAGAGAGGAGACTAAATGAGTCCCAGATAAATCCCGAAGACCCAGAGGCTGTGAAAGAGATGCTGGAACTAGCAGAGGATGAGAAAATCAGCTATGAAGAAGAGTGAATTCTTCCGCCATTTCTAAGTCATGAACCTCCTCGTAGGAGTATGACTGGTGGCAATCGTGGCCTCTATGACTACGAAAGATGGTCAATCTACGCTCTTACTGCCATCACAACTCTTATTTTTTCAGCACTTTTCTTGAATATTCTCGATATCTCAAATCCCCTTACAGATTTCATCACTGATTACTACGTCAACCCCGTGCTCGATGAATCAGGAGGGGATGCTGGATACAACGTGACAAACACAATCACCTACGCGGTTGTCTTAGCTCTGTTTGTAGCCGCTCTCAGTGCGTGGCTCAGGATTCTTGAGATTGATTCCAGTGATGCTACACTCCTCGCCCTACTACCCTATGTATTCTGGGCCGCACTGGGAGAGGTTGTCGAAGATGCCAATATGTTTGACTCGTCCATGGCGCCTCTATTTGTAAGTCCAAGTATACATTTCCAAACAGCACTATGGGTCATCATCGCTGGTTCGATTGGCTATCATGTGAGGAATTACGGATCAAAGATCAGTGATTCGGAGAAGGATAGAATTCTAGAATCACTGTGTATGATAGTTATCTTCGTTCAATTTCTTATCTTTGGACACTCTATTTCCTCTAGTGAAATCGGGAGTAACCTAGATTTGACAATATTCGCTGTAATCGGAATTTCAGCAATTATGATTCCCATCTTCTTCAGGGAATCAACCTCTGAATTCTCATATATTCAGAAGTCTGTTTACCTTGTTGGTTGTGGTGGGACATTGGTCTTCTTTGGAGCACTGGTGTCCTTTGCAACCTCTCTTCCACAAGATGAACTAAATATTTGGCCACTGTTTATTGTAATAGGAATACCCTTGGTAATATGTTATGCAATGTTTTCCATTGGCATAGAATCCTCAAGAAAACTTTCTGAAAGAGGGTTTGTTGCCGGAATTCTCCCTGAAGGAATGTCAGAGACAGATTATGAAGATCTTGTATCTGTAGATAAGACATTCATGGAAGAGAATCGAAAGAAGGCTGTATTGGCATATCCGGTCGTATTTCTTTCTGTATCGGGACAAGTCATGGATGGTCTAGCAACATGGATAGGGATAGAATATTTCGGATACGACGAAAAGCACCTACTTTCAGCAAGAATAATCGAGGAGTTCGGTAATACATTCGGCTTTACAATGGTAAAGGCGGGACTCGGGATTATTATCTGGTGGTTCTTCGCTTACGCGAACTTCGAGAACAAGCAACAGCACCTTAGATTACTTGTCGGACTTATGATCCTAGTAGTGGGGATGGCACCAGGATTGAGAGGTGTCGGAAGACTCGTAATAGGTCAGTGAACCTTGAAATCAGGGATATTCACTCCATTCAATTGAAGACTTGCACATCATCACGGATATGATTCACATGGACAGGCTGCCAACCAGAGTGGACAAATCGAGTGATGATTTCTCATCTAGAAAGGAGCATAATCTATCTCTGATCGAAAATCTCAGTGAAAAGCTGGAAACAGCTAGAGGAGGGGGCGGAGGGAAATATGTCGAGAGACATGAATCGAGGGGAAAGGGCATGCCTAGGGATAGAATCTCTGATATTTGCGACCCTGGCTCTCCTTTCCTAGAACTCTCTACACTCGCTGCCTACGAGATGTACGATGGAAGAGCCCACTCTGCTGGAATAGTAACTGGAATAGGCTTGGTCCATGGAAAAGAGTGTGTCTTCGTAGCTAATGATGCCACAGTAAAGGGTGGATCATACTATCCTATGACTGTAAAGAAACACGTCAGGGCACAAGAGATTGCTGAGTCGAACAATCTTCCATGCATATATCTGGTCGATTCAGGAGGTGCATTCCTTCCTCTGCAAGATCAAGTCTTTCCGGACAAAGGACATTTCGGTAGAATTTTCAGAAATCAAGCAATTCTATCAAGCAAAGGAATCCCACAAGTAGCCGCTGTTCTTGGATCTTGTACAGCGGGCGGTGCATACATTCCCGCAATGAGCGACGAGTCGATAATTGTCAAGGACAACGGGACAATATTCCTAGCAGGGCCACCTTTGGTAAAGGCGGCAACTGGGGAGGAGGTTAGTGCTCAGGATTTGGGTGGCGCTGATTTACACACCAGGGAGTCTGGAGTAGCTGATCATTATGCAGAAGACGAGAAGGAAGCCTTGCAGATTGCTAGAGATATAGTTGAGAATCTTAATGTCGGCCAGAAGGTAAGGTTAGATTCTAAAGAATCAGAAGACCCCCATCATGACCCAGAGGAATTGATGGGAATTATTCCTACTGATAATAGAACTCCGTATGATGTGCGAGAAGTTATTTCTAGGATGGTGGATGGAAGCAGGTTCCACGAATTCAAAAAGAGATATGGTACGACATTGGTTTGTGGATTTGCCAGGATTCATGGCTATCCTGTAGGCATCGTAGCCAATAATGGAATACTATTCTCTGAGTCTTCTTTGAAAGGGGCCCATTTCGTGGAGCTCTGCGGCCAGAGAGGAATTCCTCTAGTATTCCTGCAGAATATCATGGGGTTCATGGTCGGAAGAGATGCAGAGGCAGGAGGAATTGCCAAGGATGGAGCAAAACTAGTGACAGCTGTATCTTGCGTCCCAGTGCCTAAGTTCACTGTAATTATCGGCGGATCCCACGGTGCTGGAAACTATGGTATGTGTGGGAGAGCATACGATCCGCGATTCCTTTTCATGTGGCCAAATGCCAGAATCTCTGTGATGGGAGGGGAGCAGGCGGCTAGTGTTCTTTCCACAGTTGGAAATGCCGATCCAGAAGCTATTAGGGAGAAATACGAGAGAGAGAGTAATCCATACTACTCTACCGCAAGGCTCTGGGATGATGGAGTCATAGATCCAAGAGACACTAGGGATATTCTAGGGCTTTGCATCTCATCATGTCTAAATTCAGAACTCCCAAAGAATAGCTATGGAGTATTCAGGATGTGAAATAATGAAATTTTCAATGAGTGATGAAGTACCGGCCACAGAACTTTGCGATGTTTCAATCCAGGGTCCAATAGCACGAATAACTATGACACGAAGTGAGGTATTCAATGCCCTCAACGTACAACTGATTAGTGAATTAGTAGAACTTCTAGAATGGACATCAGAAAGATCCGCTGGTCAGAATAACTCAATCCATGACGAGGACGGATCACCTTTCCTCAGAGTGATAGTACTGAACTCTCAGGGCAAGCACTTCTGCGCCGGTGCAGATGTGAATATGATGAGGGATGCTGGGGCCGCCAGCCCCGAAGAAAACAGAAAAGACTCTATGAGACTTGACTCGTTATTCAACTCATTGTGGGCCCACCCATGCTTCACATTATCATGTGTCCAAGGGGTAGCATTAGGAGGCGGAGCCGGAATCGTTTCATGTGTT
>DALF01000044.1 GCA_002499345.1 Euryarchaeota archaeon UBA170
TGTCGTTAGTGCCGTACAACATGCTGTTGTTGTGAGTAAAGAAATAGAGTATCTTTGTGAAGTAAACACGGATTCTGATAGTGAAAGATATGATGAGATAATGACTTCCATAATGGATGGTTACCATCGAGTAAAGAGAGGATCGAATCTTAATATTAGCTCCATAACTACTCCCTTTGGAGAAATGGAAGATTTGTATGCCGAAGTAGAGTCAGTAGTTGCGGACGTAGTCGAAAGTAAGCGCTTGCCAGTTGTCACTTTTTCAGCGGGAGGAATTGCCACTCCGGCAGACGCGGCTTTGATGATGAGCCATGGGATGGACGGGGTATTCGTTGGCTCTGGTATCTTCAAGAGCTCTGATCCAGCTAACACTGCAGAAGCCATAGTAATGGCTACACACCACTACAATGACCCTTCTATTGTTTCTGAGGCTTGCTCGATGATTGGTGAAGCTATGCCTGGACTGGAGATTGAGACGCTTGCGGTAAGACTTGAAGAAAGAGGATGGTAGTACTACTTTCTAGTTTTCCTGAAAGCTCCAACTTTCCTAGATTTCTTTCTTTTCTGCGGAATTGAGGTATTTGCACTGGGAGATGCTTGGGGATCTCCTGACATTGAACCACCCAGTGTTAGTGAACCCTCTGAGAGTAGTCTATCTGTAAGAGAGTCGGCAAGAGTCTCGTCTTTATCTGGCGTCTTGAGGGCTTCTCTGACAGACTCATTGTGTTCCCTTATCACTCTAGCCCTTTCCTCCCTTCTCGACTTCATTTCGTCTCTAGCCTCGTTCACCTCTTTCAGCAGAGACTCAATTTCTGCGTGGACCGAGTTAGCCAATTCTTTAGACTCCACGAATATCCCATGAAGCCTGTCTCCTTCTGCCCTCAGGAAGTCACGTTCTTCCAGCATTGGCTTTACTTCCTCCCAAATGGCATCTGCTTCTTCATGAGCTTTTTTCATCTCTTCATGTTGAGCATCTGCTTCTGCCTTCAGAGTCTGGATTGTTCCTTCCAAATCACCGAGATCGATCGTGATGGCCTCGAATTCGGCGGCCTTAGGAAGTAGTTCGTCTCTTCTTGACGCCAAATTTTTCAGTTTTCTCAGAAGCCTGTTCTCAGCTTTTAGAGTCAATGTTCCATCAGTCATGAGCCTATTCTCTATTTGTGAAATCTCAGCGATAGCTTCTGATAATTCAACCACATCTGATTTGGCTTTACCAGCTTCATTTCTCCGCCCTCTCTTGCTGTTGATAATTTCTCTTATTCTAGACTGTATTGCATCTCTTTGAGCTTGATGTGACTTTGCCCTAGCTCTGACTTCTTTCTGCTCGGATAGTTTTTCCTCAATGTTAGATCTTATTTCCTTTGATTGTTCTTGAACTGAATTCCTAGAATTAGCGGCCCTTCGAGCGTCTTCATTATGAGAGGCTCTTTGATCCCGCATCCTTCTTAGCCTGGACTCCATAGCGTGAAGCCTGGTTTTTAGATCGTCGTCGGGACCATTTTCCTCATCGTTCACATCTGTGCGACAAGGTGGATGTTCTTGAATGGAACTCATCAGAGAAGACCTAGAACAGAGCCTGCCAAGGGAAGTAAAGGGGAAGTCATAGCAATGAGAGCGCCTATCATGAACATCGCCCCCACAGTCCTTCTAGTTCTCGTTATTAAGTCGCTTCCGACTTGGACATTAAGCACTCTTCCTGAGATGAGATTTCCTGAGTCGTCCTCAAGCCTTACTGTAACCGTAGCCTCTCCTTTGATGGAGGGAAGGAGGCTTTGCCAAACGATACTTGTACTATTTGTCATTTCTTGAATCATAAAAGAAAGAGAAGAGGGATTGAGTGGATCTGATGAAGAAATGAGAGGTGATGAATGTAACCTATACACACACTCATTGGGCTTGAAATCTGGAGTTTGGATCTTCAGCACTATATCCCTTGGCTCATCACCAGAATTGAGTATGAATGCAAATAAGTTTGCTTGACCGACGACGAGATTCTCCATATCGACATCGAACCAGAATCCTCCATCAGAGCTACTAATGCCTCTCCTCATCCTCATTCTATCATGCAATCTGAAAAATGGCTTGC
Source organism: Euryarchaeota archaeon UBA170 (assembly GCA_002499345.1). Classification (GTDB taxonomy): domain Archaea; phylum Thermoplasmatota; class Poseidoniia; order Poseidoniales; family Thalassarchaeaceae; genus MGIIb-O5. The sequence goes on from DALF01000044.1 coordinate 2,087, forward strand.
ATTCACTTCTAGCGTGTTGAAGTAGTCTATCCCAAGTTTCTTCACCAACCTCTGGGTGTCTGAAAAGACCATCTATCGCTGTTGGCTCGACCATCAATTCCAGATTCTTTCTGAATTCAGATTCAGATATTAGGGACGATCTTCTCAGGTGAAGTAGCAACAGAAGTGACTCTTGTAACTCGGAAAGCGTGCAACCTTCTCTGAGTTCCGATCTCACCGTTTTTAGATACTCCGTAATTCTAATTCCCAAAAGGGGATCAATATGGGCTTTAATGACATCATTGAAAGGTCTGGTCAACAGTGCTGGATGGATTGGAGGAGAGAACGCCTCGAGCATCCCCCAAGGTTCGGAAGCATTGAATCTGGATCTAACAGAAATTAGCTGGACCCCGTAACCAGCCAAGAGACATCCAGTAGACAATGCCAAGAGGACGGGGCTAACCTGTTCTTCGCCGGATGGAAACCACAGCGATAAGGCGAGAAGAATTGATGAGATTCCTATCAGAGATGAAATTGCTGTAACCTGTCTGATTGAGCCATCCAATGTCGCCCTCATCTCTGCATATCCATGAGAGCTCCTAAAAGTCAATCCAGATGAGGTTAGTGCGTCCGCTTCATGATGAAATATTGTTCTTGAATAGGTCATCATCCTAAGTAATATTGTGAGTAGGAATATATCGGCAATTAGAATTAGCAATGCGACGGCATATGTTGTACGGACCAATGAAAATCCGCCAGCGGCTTCCCTGAGAGTATCGTTCCACCATTCCATATCGTTACTGCCGTAGGATTGGGCGGCCCCAAGTAGGACGATTGTTAACAATGGAAGGAATAGTACTAGCCTAGCCCCTCCGCTTACCAATAATCTATCCAACCTCAAGAGTGCAGATTCTTTCGAGCGTAGGGTGTCGTCCATCCAAGTGGTCCCTGCAGTAGAGATATTGGAAAATGGGACAGAAGGAGCAGGTGGGGGGACACCGGCTAGCTCGTCCGCCATGGAATCGAGGTTCAAATTTTCACTATCTTTATCAATCATGCAAATTCTCCGTACGCGATAAAATCTTTTTCGATATGTATTCACTTATCGAAATCTTATTCCCATCACAGTAGATACCATCCTCATTCATTTTTATCTTTGACCCAATACCTAAACCGACTAAACTCAGAGTCTTAATTTCAGTGGTGCTCAAAGCAATAATTTCAATTGTTGCTGTGGTCCCAATTGGAAGATTGTAAAGTGGAAGTAAAAGACCATTATTAACTGGCTTCACCGATCTCTTGACAGTAGGAATTCTTACTCCCCCTGGAGTCTTATCAGGATACCCTAGCATCCTGTCTAGCGCTTCCTCCAAATCCGGGGTGATGCCATGCTCCATTTTGCAGGATACAGCATCTACATCGCCATCAAATCCGATTATATCTATGAGTAAAATCTTCAATAGTCCCTCTCTTCTTTTAATGCCAGCCGCAGTATTGAAGCCTTTTGGAGTAAGCCTACAGCCCTTGTACGGAATATATGTCAGTAAATCTCTTTCCGATAGTCTTTGAATCATTTCAGTAGTAGAAGCGTTAGAAACTAACATTGATTCTGCTAGTTGTGAAGTTTTCACAATTGTACTTGGCTCTTTATCATATATCTCAAAGATCTTCTTTAGGTACATCTCCTCAAATTCACTTAGTTCATCCATCTAAATCGCCTCCAAGTGCCATGAATTCACATCTGCATGCGGGGCATCTAGACATCACTGGCCTCTTATCTAGTGGGACCTTTAGCAACTGATCGCATGAGGGGCATGGAAGTATATCGGTATCGGACATAGACGATACATCTACTGATTTTTCTAAAATTTTATTTTGGATATTTTCTTCATTTAGAGTGGATTCGTCATTAATCTGGATTTTTTCTTTTACACCTACCTCGAAACTGTTTGAACAGGCTGGACATCTCACTCTTCCTATGTGATCGCCTGGAATACTGAGCCTCTGACTACACGTTGGACAGGATGCTTCAATGTTATCCCGCTCTCTCCTCTTCTCAATTCTTGAAGTTGAATCGGGGCCTTTCTTTTCGGTATCTGGCGTTCTTTCTGTCGCGACGCGCCAGAATGCCAATATCACCATCATCAAAACTAGCCCCGAAACTGCACCCAAAAGTGCGGCAGTCGGATCAAAGGGGATCTCGAAGCTGTCTGAAGACCTTTGATTAGCCTGAACTGCTATACTTCCAATTGCAGTACTTATGTCCGATGAAAATTTTACTTGAAGGGCCGTAGTTCCCTCGTCCTGCCAATCCTGGACGGTCAAGGATATTTGCTTGGACTCTCCAATATTTATTCGGGCTATGGATAGTCCTGAATTAGTGTAAATAAATCCATCTGAGACTCTAGAAAGAGATACTTCGCCTGGCATAGAGTTTGAATTGCCCTGATTGGAAATTGTACATGTGATTACTAGTGTGTCGGAAAAATCGAGATTAGCGGGGTTCTGGGAACATGAGGAAATCTCTATTATTGGCTGTGGACTGATTAGCTGTACATCCAAATCAGGAGTTTGATTTGAAGTCCAACTTAATGCACTTATGGAAATCCTAATTCTATCTAGATCAAGACTTGGATTAGGAATCTGAATATTGAGCTCTCTTACGCCATGGGACAGGGTAATCGTGAATTTCTGAAGCTCTTTAGACACTCCGGATTCAAATTCATTTATCGATACTTGTGCCTTTCTTTCGGGACCTTCTGTGAGAGATATCCAATAGCTGATATCTAACCCGCCAGAAGCAGACCAGTCACTTGATATGAGGCCCATTTTAACCTGCTGTCGTGGGAGAATTGTGATTGTGTGAGTTCCAGTCAAATCAGGGGATACACCTCCTAAATCGCTGTTAATTTTCCACTGAAACTGCTTTTCCCCATATGATGTAAAGTTGAAATCAACTGATACCTCTCTGCTTGAACCGGGGCTAATCAAAACAGGTTCTCCTGACAGTATGATCGTTGAGTTGGCATCATAGAGTGTTAGCATTACTGAGCCTTCCGAGTTGCCTTCGTTCTTTACCAGAATAGATGCTGTGATAGTATCGCCTATATTCGCTGGCTCACCTGTTATAGCGATTATTGCATCCCCTGCTGAACTAAACAGAACCGGGTTCGGATATACTATGATATCTCTGGTTTCAGAAATATTTGTTGTTGAGCCGTACAGTGAAATCTCAAATTTGAATGTCATAGTTCCCTCTATCAGAGGGCCCAATGTAATCTCTGAAATTTGGTCGTCGTTCGCATCCCATGTTTCATTCTGAAACATGGAGGAATTCCATACTCCATTAGAGAGTAATTTTAGTTCCCAACTACCATTTATAACCTCAGAACCTGTATTGGAAACCAATACTGATAACCTCACGAAATCGCCATCTGAAAAGGTTTCATTCCCATTAGGGGAGGATGTAGATTGATCGATCACCAGAATTTCCCAGTCAGAAGGATCTTGAATTTCAATTTCTTGTAATTGGGTACTATCGGCAGAAGCAGAATTGGACAAAAGTAGAGTGAGAGAGAGTAATATGATGTATGATGCGGTATGCTTCATATCCTCGCCCCAAAACTTCCGAGATGAGTAGGCGTATCAAACAAACCCCTTCCAATGCCACATAGTGACCTTTAACAGACGGTCCCGGCTGGAGCCGAATGTAATGAACGTCGAACAATTGCTCGAGGTAAAACCCGAAGAGCTAGCCGAAGGGCTTCTAGCTCGCTGGAAGGCATTAGAAGAGCAGTTGCCCAATGTCATCAGGAATCTGGAAGCAGAAGAAGAGTCATTGTCTCCACGTGTTAAGAGAGCTGTTGAAGCGCACAGGAAAGCGAATGAAACCGTAGCTGAGAAGAAATCTGAGAGAGATTCTTCCCAGGTAGTTGCAAGAGCTAAATTATCCGAGGTTAAAGAGTCAATAGAGTCGTTATCCAATAAAGGCGGTATGATAAGCCTTGATCCTGAATGGAAGAAGGTCAAGCTCCTCGAAGAATTGGAAAATATTGAAGATAAAATAGAAACTTCGGCATTAGATCATAAAGAGGAAGGAAAGTTAATCGCTAAGCGAAGGAAGCTTATTGAGAAGAATGAGAAATGGCTCAAAGAAAGAAGAGAGTCAAATCCTGAAATGACTAAGTATGTAGATTCGAGGAAGACAATGATATCTAATTTCAGGGTCTCAGAAGCGGCACACTCTAGGATGTTGAAGGCTGTTGAAAAGGCCCAACCCCTGTATGAGAAGAAAATCTCAATGCAGTCTGAAATTAGAGATGTTAGGAGGCAGTTAGATCGTGCTAGAGAGCTCTATGCTCAGTCATCGGATGCCATTTCTATGTGGAAGGGCAAATTATCAACCGGTTTTGGAGATAGTGAAACTGGATTTGATGATCTCCTCACAGATATGAATAGAGTATTGGAAGGCGGAGCTTCGTCTTTTGCCAGGAAGAGAGTAAAGAATAAAGGGGATGAAGAGGAATGAGCGAAGAAGATTTAGCTAGCTCGTTCAGCGATTTAGAAGATCTTGATGGCCATGAAGTTCAAGAAATGAGGAGTGGTCTTGACAGGGATCTTGGCTCTCTTGACGGTGAAAGAAAAGACTTGCGTTCAGAGAGAATGGACTTAGTTAACAGAGTCACAATATTACGTGGAGTAGTTGGAAAGATGGAAGGTGCTAACTCCGAACGAAAAGGACTGCTGAGAAGATTTCATGAGATAAAGAAGGCCGCTGATTCTTTTAGAAAGAAGAGGGATGATGTCAACAGACTTATTCCCCCTCCGATGGATGTACTGAAAGAATGGCTATCTGAGACACACAGGAGACTGACTACAATTGACAATGACTTGACTGCGGTTCCCACGCTCTCACGAGAGTTGGAGGCATTCAGGAGATTCTTCGAAATTCAAGCCTCAATTGTCAAGAAGAGCGAATCAGAACAAGCTCACTCGGAATACATAGAGAAAGCTAAGGAAATGAGGGACGTAACTGTGAAGCTAGATGAGGGCCGAAAAGAGAAAAGGGCCTTGGAGAGCGAGTCTACTTCGGAATCCGGGGATGAAAATAAGGCGAGTAGGTCAGAGGTTAGGAAGATTAGTAAAAGAATAACAAAAATCGATAAGCGAATGGAATCGATTGATTCCAAAAGGAAGTCTCTGAGGAAGAGTCTTTCAAGGGTCAAGGCGTACCAGAGGATAACAGGTGGAAGAAATAGAAAAGTTAGATTTTCTGAAATCAAAGCTAAGGCCAAGACCGGTGGCTCTCTGAGTACTGTGGAGCTAGATGCACTTCTGGGATCTGGAAGTCTCTCGGAATTGACAGATGGGGGGAGCGGGGACATTAGAGCTGAAAATACTGCAAAGGGTCAATCTGGCAAGAGGAAGAGAAGGATTGGAGTCTCCCGGAGGGGGCCTAGAAAAGGGAATCTTGCAACTAAGAGGGACGATTGAAGAAATTTATTGCAACTATGTGCTTAAATGCCAATACAAATTCGGTTATATGAGGGTTAGGTATGGAGTTAGACGATATAGCTGATGTTTTTGCTCCAGCAAAGGAGACATTGGAGTCTGGCCTAGATGAGAAGCGCGAGCTACGTGATGAATTAAATGCCAAAGTCAGGGTTTATCTAGATACCAGGAACGAGGTCAATAGGCAGGTAAAGGAGCTGATATCCGAAGTTCGATCTCAGAAAGAGATTCGCGATGAGGCGAATGCCAAAGTTAAGGATCTCAAGATTGAAAGAGCTGTTAAATCTGAAGAGTTGAAATCTATTAGGACGGAGTTAAGAGAAATTCTGTCAAGACTGGAAGAGAGCGGTGAGAAGGCCAGAAGGAATTCTGGCCCGCCGCCTGCTAAAATTAGGGCTAAGATGGATGCCCTTGAGAGGAAATATGAAAGAGGCGGATTCACAGGTGCTAGTGAGAAAGGGTTCTTCAGAGAAATGAAGAAGCTTAGCCATGAGTTGAAGGAGGCTAAGGAATCCAATAAAGATGGCGGTAGACTCAGTGATTTGAAATCCGGCGTCCGAAGTGCTGAAAGGGCACAAGAAGAAGCCCATAACAGAGTTGAAAAGGCTGTTTTATCCGCACAGGATGCTCATGACCTAATGGTAGAGTTATCAGAGGAAGTGGATAGATTACGTGATCGGGCAAACTCAGCCCATTCCGGATTGACCAGATCCAAGAAGGAGGCTGACTCCATACATAGCCTCTACATAGTTTCACTTAGGTGCATACACTCTATTCAGGATTTGATAAAGGCCATAGAATTGAGATCGAATGGGAACGTTTCTGATGAGAAAACGGAGGTGTCTGACTTAATGTCTAAGTTGATGTCAGGAGATACTCTGTCTACTGAAGAGCTTATGTCCCTGCAACGAAATTAGGGCAGTGGGTATGTCCTTCCATTAATGGAATGTAATAATACGTCATCCCTGCCCTCAACACTCAATACCCAAGCAGGAAAAGCGGCTTCCATTGACCTGATGGTGACTGAGGTCACATCAACTCTCCACCACTCTAACATGATACTTCTCACTGAATTCTCACTTTGTTCTGATTCGCCCTGCCTCCTAGTGTCTATAATTGCAGGTAGTTTTGATATTAATTCCTCTTCATTCTTCCACCTTGATAAAGGTGGTTTGATTACCCTTAATTGCGGAGTTTCATTATCCCCTTCCCTATCTTCAAATATAGAAAGATTAGATGACCATGGGTCTTCCATAATGATCCATTTACCCATTTCTACATCTCCTTCAGGTGAATATATCTCTCCTTTAACTTCCCATAATTTACCCTCCAGAAGAACTGGATAAGTTAATGCATTTTCAAGATTTTTTTGTATGAGCCACGATTCTAGATTTACTACTGACTTTACTAGTCTGATTTCATCCTTATTAGCGGCTGGTAATTTACTACCTGACTCCACTGCATCCTCCTCTTCTTGGGGCAATGATACATCTAAGTCGCCTGAAAGTATTGCTTCGCCGAACCATATTGACATTTTATTAGGGCCCCATGCAACTACTTGTGAGCTGGATGGAAATATCGAATCATGATAGTTGGGTAGCTCCCTTTGACTTAGTAGCCAGTGTCGACCCGGAGATGCATCCACTGACCATCTCTCCAGTTCGGCCCTACTGACTGGAAGTAAATCGGAAGGAATATGCCATACCATAACAGGAGACCCTTTGATTTCACCGAATTCTGGTACTCTCTCTGCTACTCCCAGTAGCATGAATCCAGGTATACTAGAAACTTGTGAGGGCTCGGCTAATCGTACTCCCTTGACTGCCAATAGTTGCCTGACTGCGTCTTCCACAGCATACTGAGGGAGTCTACAGACTTGAAGCGTCCGATGATAGATAGCCTAAGCGGCCATTTCTCCCTAAGACAGATTATGCTGAAGTGTTAGCAGGTCACTCTGACCTGGGTCAATAACGCATAGTGAGCTGACAGCGAACGGCTTGGCACATGCCGAACCCAGTTGCCTATTCACCATGTGGACCCTGTGGATCGGGACTCCGGGATAACTATCAGATACATCAGATAGGAATCCCTCAGGGCAGTTGGCGGCGACAAGAACTAGCCTTGCATCTCCTCTTGCGCATGCGCCCATTGTTTCTCTCTGGCCGAAAATAATCTTTCCTGTGCTCAACGCCTGTTTTAGATTTCTTGTTAAATCCATTTTTTCACCTCTATGCCTCGTCTGGGATGTAGAATAAATCAACACTTCCAGTACCCAGCGCTATGGGTTGTCCCACAACGATATTTTCTGTAACGCCTCTCAGCTCATCCCTCTCGCCTATTATCCCAGCCCTCAAAAGGTGGGAAACTGTAACTTCGAAGGCCGATCTAGCCAGAATACTATGTTTTGTTCCACTGACACCATGCCTTCCAATGGCTCTTACTTCGCCACTGCTGGTCATTACATCTGAGACAGTTATTAGATGCCTAACGTCAACATCTAATCCCGCTCCTTCCATGGTGTCTAGCATCTCATTTATTATGGCCTGTCTTGCGGCCTCGATACCTAGATAGGATTGAATCTCATTGATATTGTTAGTGTAGGTCCTAGACCTGTCAACACCAGCAAATTCGCTGACCTTAGCAAGATTTGATCCGATTGTAGAGATATAGTATTCATCGTTCTCTCCGGCTTGGACGTTGGCTCTGACGACTCCCCTAATTCCCTTGAGTTGAAGTTTCTTTATCTTATCTTCCAGCTGCAGAAGGTCCGTGTATGTAGGGGGGTCTGTAGCCAGAGTTTCCAGATCTTCTTTCTTAGCGATACCTGGAATTATCTTCAGTTCAGAGGGTTTATCCTCTTTGTCAGATTCGATGTAGAGCCTAAGAGCCCTGCTTAGCTTATCCTTAACTTCGGCACCGTTCATATTCTTGAGCCTCATGTTGGACTTATTTAGCTTCAAACTAAGGTATCTCTGAGCGACTTCAACATCAATATTTGCGATGTCGCTAGTAGTTGTGGCTTCTAGTCCGGCCGCTATTTCCCTGACGAGCTTCTCGTTTGTTCTCAATGGCTTCCCTTTGGAATTCTTCTCATTCAGGTAGATCCTCATTGTGGGAGTGTTTGGTGATTTTCTTGCATCCACAATCTCTATGATTCTTGGGAGCCCTTGTGTTACGTTGACAGTAGCCACACCCGCATAATGGAAGGTTCTCATGGTCATCTGAGTACCGGGCTCTCCGATCGACTGCGCAGTAGTTATTCCTACGGCCTCGTGAGGGTCTGCCCTAGAGCCCAACAAAGAGTTGTTAGTTGAGTTGATTACCTTTCTTGCCTTTGCAGGCGTTAGTTTCTTTATGCCCCTGGCCCTAATGCCCTCTGTAAGGTCCATGATCATCCTGGGAGTGAGGCTGACATTAGCTTCCACAGAAGTGGCGAGTAGCTGCTGATAGATTTCATCCTGGTGATCGACATCTCTAAGGATTTGAGATATCTTGTAATCGTTATCGAATTCTTCCAGAGGGAGCATTGACTTCCTCCTTCTCCTAGATGCCGCTGACTTCCTCCTGACTACAGTCTTCTCAGTAGAAGCGGCGGCGCTTCTTGCGGATTTCGAAGACGCGGCCATCAAGTCGCTGATTCTCTGTGCGGTCCCTGAGTCGATACCACAAATCTGAGCGATTTGCCCAGGAGTTAGGACCTTGACATCATCCCACTTCCTATCGTCCGCTAGCTTGTGAGCGTACTCCTCATCAATCTGTAGATCCATTAGTTTCTTCTTTGTTGCACTCTTTACGACCATCAGTTTTCACCTCCTAACGCATCATCTAGAACCGCGGTTGTATCAAATGGCTTCCCTCCACGGCTTCTGGCTGGATCGACCCCATCTTCTCCATACTCGAACTGGATAATCCTGTTAGCTGTGTTCCGAACGGAACTCATGCCATCGTTTACTACCTTCAAGTCGTCCATTGCGTTGATGAGTCTTCTCTGCATATATCCTGACTTGGCCGTCCTTACCGCGGTGTCGACTAGTGACTCACGGCCAGATACAGATAGCATGAAGAATTCTGTTGGCTCCAATCCGCGCTTGAATGAAGAACCTACGAATCCCTTCTCTTGTGCTCCCTTGGAGTTACGTGGGAAGTGAGCAAGTACTCTGTCCTGATATCCTCTTTCAAGACGCTTTCCACGGACCTTAGGCTGACCTATGGAGCCCGCCATCATAGCAAGGTTGTCCATAGATCCTCTGGCTCCCGATGTAGCCATCATAACCGCCGCGTTATCGGCCCCTAGGAATGACTTAGCTACATTACCCGATTCTGTCTTTGCTTCATCGAGAATCATCAGGATATTTTCCTCTAGTGTTTCGAGGGGAGTCCTTCCTGGACGGGACTCATACCTGCGTCCGTCTTTCCCAAACTTCTCTAACTCGATGTCTACCGCATCACTCCCGCGTTGGTTGATCTCGGATATTTCATTCTTGGCCTCTGGGGGTAGATCTTCATCATCTATTCCCGTGGTGAATCCTAATGCGGTACATATGGATATGGTCATTCTTGTCATTCTGTCCAAGAACTCTGCACCGGCTTCAGACCCGTGGGTATGGACCACAGCATCCAGAAGTCTGCCATCTTCAGCACCGATACCCCTCTTGTCTATAGTTCCCGAGACGTTACCTTTGCCAACATTGACCTGATCCCCTATTCTACTGATATAGTCGAGCTTGAATCCTTCTGGGACGATTAGGCTGAAAACGTCACTACCTCTGTATCCAACTACTCCGTTTTCCTCGACTTCCGGAGGCAGTTCTCCATCCCAGTTTGTATCTCCTAAGACTTGCATAACCAGTTTTTTGGGCAATATTCTATTGCCGTGAGTGAGTAGATATGCCCCTGAAATATGATCATGAATTCCGCCGATAACACTGCCACCGTATCTTGGTGTGATTATGTGCTCCTGGACTCTCATCAGGATCTTTGCCTCTGCTCTCGCTTCCTCACTCTGTATGACGTGTAGATTCATTTCGTCACCATCGAAATCAGCGTTATAGGGTGTACAGTCTGCCAGATTGAATCTGAATGTCTTTCCTGGCATTACTCTTACCTCATGCACCATCATGGACATTCTATGAAGGGAGGGTTGCCTATTGAACAGAGATACATCACCATCTATCAGATGCCTCTCCACCACAACACCTGGACGTGGATTGCCATCAAGATCGTGTGTACTGAGCCTGTCCTCAATATCTGTCCCCATGGAATTACCATAGTCATCTTCAATTTCAGGACTTCCACAGTGTGGGCACGTAACTTCCAGATGCTCCGGAAGATATTCGGTAGGATTTTCCATCTCCCACTTCCATCTGTAATGAATTGCCGCCCTCGGATCGTTTTCAGGGAGAGGCAGTCCCCTGTCATCCTCGCCTTTCAGGTTGGATAGTGTTGAGTCTAGATCCACTCCCCACTCCTCTTCCAGTTCTCCGAAAGAGTTTCTTCTCTTTTGCTGTTTGAGAACAAGTCCGGGCAAGAAGTTCGGCGCAGGAAGAACCTCATTCAAATCTGGCCTGTATCCAGCGTATGGCTCATCATCGCTACCCGAATGGCATTGAGGATTGAGACATCTAAATCCAGCCCAGATATACTTTGTTCGATCCGTGATTCTTACTCTGAATCTGTCTCCCCTGATGATGTAGTTAACACCTGGATGAACATCAGGGCCCCTAAGGATCATCTGTCTGAGTTGCTCCCTATTCCTGCTTGTAACTCTGATAGGCACGGTTAGTTCCTTAGCTGTTTGGACAGGTATTCCAACTTCGTTTATGCCCAAATTAGGATCTGGACTGATTACAGTTCTAGCACAGAAGTTCACTCTCTTACCCGAGAGGTTACTTCTGAAGCGACCTTCCTTGCCTTTCAATCTCTGAGCTAGTGTTTTCAGAGGCCTACCAGAACGGTGTCTGGCAGGCGGGATGCCGCTGGTCTGATTATCGAAGTAGGTGGTACAGTGGTACTGGAGAAGTTCCCAAAGGTCCTCGACGATTAGCTGTGGCGCTCCTGCGTCCCTATTCTCCCTCAGCCTCTGGTTGATTCTCAGAACGTCAACGAGTTTGTGTGTTAGGTCATCTTCTGATCTATCTCCACTGTCAAGGGTGATAGATGGCCTCACAGTGATTGGAGGTACGGGAAGTACCTTCATAATAGTCCATTCCGGCCTAGCAGCATCCTTGTCCATTCCAAGGAAGATAAGGTGCTCATCAGGTATTCTCTCTAGCCACTCACGAATATCACGCGCATTCAGCTTATGCTCGCCCTTGTTGTCTTTCTTTTCTTTGAAAGTTGAAGGCTTATCCAGGATAATCTTGCCTTGTTCTGCACCACAGTGCATGCAAATTGTTCTCTTTTTACTGGAGCACTCCTTCTCAATATCTTTGATAGTGTTCTTGAATTCTGTAGAGCCGACACCGTGCTTTATGATAACGTCCTTTACTTTGTCTGTGTAGTAGTCTTGCTCTGACTTTTCAGGATCGACAGGGTGTGTATCTGGCTTGTCATGAAGAAGTATCTTGCTACATGTGTTGCATGTGCACTTCAGTGAGGTCTTGATTAAATTGGTGAAACCTATGTGCATTACAGGTAACTCAAGAGCGATATGGCCGAAGTGACTAGGGCACTCATCATGCTTATTTCCACATGTCTCACACCTTACCCCGGGATCAATAACACCCATTTTTGGGTCCATTAGCCCCTGCTTGAAGGGGTGGCCATCGTCTTTGTAAGTATCCGCCGTCTTAACCTCAACAGAGGACATCTTTCGAATTTCGTTAGGATCCATCAATGTGAACTTGATGGCCTCTATTCTCTTTGGAATTTTAGCTGCGTCTTTGGCACTCATCTTCTGTCCTCCAGTTCAAGTCTCATAGCTACGCCGAGACTTTTCATCTCGTCGAGAAGTAGCTTGAATGCATAGGATGTCTGGACAGAATGGACGTCCGCTCTATCTCCGCAGGAAGGGCATACAGTAGTCCTCCTCTTCCAGTCATAATATGCCACATGCCCGCATCTTGGCGTATTACAAACCATCAATGGCCAGCCATCTGACTCGTCTAACAAACGGTCCTTAATGACCATGGAAGCTCCGTGTGAAATTAAGCAATCTCTTTCCATCTCTCCGAATCTCAGACCACCCTGTCTAGCTCGTCCTTCCGTTGGTTGCCTAGTGAGAATCTGAACCCTTCCTCTACTTCTTGCGTGTAACTTACTGCTGACAAGATGGTGAAGCCTCTGGTAATAGATGACTCCAACGAATACCTCTGCTGGATATTGCTCGCCTGTTTCCCCACTGACCATGTTCTCTCTGCCCGTGTGGTTGAATCCGTTCCTGAGCAGACCGGACCTGAGGGAGTCCTCCTTCTCACCGGTGAAGGCCGTTCCATCTATTCTTCTAGCCTCGAGAGATCCTACCTTCCCCCCAATCATCTCTAGAACGTGGGCTACAGTCATTCTGGATGGGATAGCGTGTGGATTGATGATCAAATCTGGTATAGTTCCATCTGCTGTGAATGGCATATCCCTCTCTTCAACTATTCTTCCAATGATTCCTTTCTGACCGTGGCGACTGGCGAATTTGTCTCCCAGCTCGGGAATTTTATTTGTTCTGACTGTAATCCTTACTAGTCTGCCAGAATCTAGTGACTCTGTTACGAAAACATTGTCTACCCATCCATATTCTCCGTGCCTTACCATCATGGACGATTCCCTTCTCTCTTGAGCTTGTAGGAACGCGCCATGAGCCTCTTCGAGGAATCTTGGTGGGCTGGTTTTCCCAACGAGTACTGCTGAGTCCGGTCCACCTCCGCTGGATAAGAACTCCTCTGGAACAGGTAGCCCGTCCCTCTCTAGATGGGCATAGCTATCGAATGACTTCATACCTTTGACTTCATCGAGTCCAGTTCCGGGGACCTCTATCCTCTCTTCTTGACCCCCAGGGAACCTTCTGTTTTCGGCATTGTATGTTCGAATAAATGTAGATCTACCCAAGCCACGCTCAACAGAGGCCTTGTTCATTATAACCGCGTCCTGCATGTTGTACCCATGATGACTCATTATGGCGACGACAAGATTCTGCCCCCCTGGCCTGCTGTTGAAATTAGTAGTATCCATCGCTCTGGTTCCAACAACCGATACCTGCGGATAATGCATCACATGTGCCCTAGTGTCGGGCCTCAGACGATAGTTGGCGCTTGGAAGCCCCAGGCTCTGCTTTACCATTGCAGTTCCGCCTGTTACACGAGGAGTAGAGTTGTGCTCAGGGTATGGGACTAATGCAGCGCATACGCCTAGGATGAGTTGAGGATCAATCTCTACATGCGTGTATACTAATACTGTATTGTCTTTCTTCTCTTTCTTTCGAAGGACATCTATTTCTTTCTGGTGATAGTTAAGAGGTACCGAGAACCTTTCAGTAACCGTACTTCCGTCTGGCATCTGTACCTCGACTTTGAGTTTCGCCTTCGAAATCTCTTCATCTCCAAGATTACTCCATTCAACCTTCGCTGGATCCATAGGCCTCTTATTCTTAGGTGAAAAGTCGGGCAGATCGAATGGCCGGGGTGCGATTAGTAAGTCCTCCTCTTCCTCGGCATCTACCCATTCAATTACTCCTGACGAAACCAAATCAGAGAATGTTATCTCACCTGTCCTTAGGCCTTCAAGGTGGAACTTTGCTAGATTTAGAGTTCCATCTTCCAGTACTAAGAGAGGCCTCATAATTCTTCCTCGATCGGTGTTGATGAACACGTCTCTGTTTTCAGTATCATGACGTATGCTTACCTCTGGCCTGATTCGTCCCGATCTTCTCCTTCTCTTGAATTGTGAAACGAGTTTGTTGGGCCTCTTATGGAGTCCAAAGATATCTCCGTTGACGTGAATCCTAGAGCCATCTGCCCAACCTTCTGGATTGGGATTGACTCCTGCTTCGACTAAGAGCTCCTTGACATCATCCTCTGGGACCTCTTCCGAAACGTCGATCATTTGCGCCGCGTTCTTCACAAGACCACAATTCTGGCCTTCTGGAGTCTCATTGGGGCATAGTCTGCCCCAGTGTGTCGGGTGGAGATCTCTGGCCTCGAAGTGGGGCTGACTTCTTACAAGCGGGCTAGTTACCCTCCTCATATGGGAAAGTGAAGCCAGATATGTTGTTCTATCTAGGAGTTGGCTAACTCCGGATCTACCGCCCACCCAGTTTCCTGTTGCGAGAGCGTGCATTATCTTCGAAGTCAGTACATCTGGCCGTAGGCAGGAATTAATTTTCAACTCCCTCTTCCGGTTATGGTGCCTCTCAAGCTGATATTTCAGATCCCTTGCTAGTCCTTGAACACCTACTCTGAAAAGATCCTCCATCAAATCCCCTGCAAGTCTGACTCTCTTGTTAGCGTAGTGATCCTTATCGTTTGGATCCCTATTAGTTATGGCCATCTCCAGTACCTGTCTTACTATCCTACCAAGGAATATAGCCTTCTTTGTCCTTACGCCATCATCCGATCCAAGGTGAGGGAGGAGTTCCTTGTCCAGTAAATTCTGTATTCTAGATTCCCTGTATTCCTTCTGCTGGCCGGCCGCGAATTTCTTCTCGAGCCATGCCATGGCCTCTTCAGTATTATCTACCCCATATTCTGGATTATCCTTCACATCATTGAGATTGGCGACTGTGTATTTCATTGCTTCAACTGGACCTGCGATAGCAGAGAAAATATCCCTATCGTTCTCCATCCCAAGTGCCCTCATTAGTAGAACAACGGGTATTGCAGTAGTTCCAGCGCTTGGTATTTTGACCATTAGCATTCCGTCACGTCTCTTTTCGACATTGATCGGCTTCCTGACCCCGTCTTTCTGAGAGAATATCTTTGCTACCTCTGTCTCATGAGCGTATTTCTTATTCTTCTCTACGGTAACTCTGTTAGGTGCCAGATCTTCCATCGAGATTAGGACTCTCTCAGTGCCGTTGATGATGTAATAGCCTCCAGGGTCCAGAGGGTCCTCTCCGGCCTTTCTGAGAAGCTCTTTATGCCTCTGAGCATCCTCCGCTGATGTCGTAGGAGACAGTTTCAGCGACTTTTCTTGTGTACCTGCTATGTGATCTGGATGTAAATTACATCTGCCAGACCTAACCATTATTGGAAGGTTTCCAATATGCACCCCTTCTTCCTCTATGAATCCAATATCAGATTCTGATGTAGAAGGAGGAAGGTCGTCTCTGTATATCTTGAAATCCATGTATATAGGGGAGAAATATGTTAGCTTCCTTAGACGGCATTCTAGGGGAGTGGCAGGATGCTCTGCACCATTAGCCTCACGTACTGTGGGAGCACCTAAACGAATATTCTTCATCCTAATGTAAATCTCCTTATCTAAGACGTCAAGCTTGATCATTCCCCCCGCGTCTTGTCCGCCTGGGACATCTTCCAAAGGATCATCACTACCAATCCTGATTCCTCTCACTATTTTCTCCATTCGGCTACTCTTGCCGTCTCCGATAGGAATGCAATCATTGTAAGATGCTAACTGATGGTTAACCATGCTTCTGTGTGCGAAATAACTCTCTACTATCTCCTTCATATTAATTCCTCCTCAATTGCTCTCCACGATTAGCCTGTATGCGGTGGTAGCACCTGCTGACCTACTATATCTGAAAACTTTAACAACTCTGTTCCTCAGCCAGCCAGCTGGCAGATCGGACTTCTCAGACTCCTCCATTTCCTTCAGCGCCTGTACCGAAGGGTCTGTGATCAGAATTTTTGGGAGAAGTTCTTTTGCTAACCTCTTGTTACCGTCATCTTCAGTTTCCATGAGGCCCCACGGAGAAAGTTCAGATTCCTCATCCTCTTCCGCAATTAGAGAATGATGAGGGACTAATTGGTGGTTTAGGACATTAAATCTGTCTTCGCCCAGAGGAATGTCTTCATCTAGCAGTGCCGTTCTGGAGATGGTTACCCTGCCCGATCTGCTTCTTCTCCTAGATGCGGCTTGTTCACGGATAATGCCCATGATGTTCTCTAACTCTGAAGCACCTGATTCCAGCCCTACTTTTTTGGCGACTTCTTCTACAGTCATCCTTTTGATGGCATCCATGTTTGCATCATCGGCAAGTTTGTGTGCGTGTTCCTCGGACACTCCGAGTTCGATAAGCCTCTTTTTGGTTGAGCTTTTTACTGCCATTTTTCTTCCCGCCTCGGTGTCCAAAATCTACCATGGCCCTGTAGCTGGCAGGCGGGCCCGGGGGGATTCGAACCCCCGGCCACCGGGTTAAAAGCCCGGTGCTCTACCTGACTAAGCTACAGGCCCATGGCTGATGCTGGGCTATCCTCGGACCGAGGGGGTATTTTTGAACCTACCGGCAAGAGCAAGGCTAGGAGTGGCCGGGTCCCCTCCCGAATGAACGGAAGCAAGATTAATTTATGAGGCCCACAATTAAGGTTTACTGATGAAAAATCAATGTTTTGAGAGAAAGGCCGGTGGTGATCGAATGAAGAAGATGAGATTTGATATGGAAAATTTCGGCCCTTGGGAAATTGATGTCGCCCCAACCGTATATCCACCAAGGGAAGATACTGAATTACTGTGCAGAGGTGTTTCGAGATTGACTGGACAAGCTTCGAAGGCAGTGGAGATAGGATGTGGATCAGGAGTGGTCTCCATGGCCCTTTCAACACTCGGCTGGAATGTAGAGTCATATGATGTCAACCCCTATGCGGTAGCTTGTTCCAGGGCAAACGTGGAAAGGCATGGATTCGGAGATAAAATAACCATCAAGGAGGGAGGCGTGGGAGAAGAAGGTTGGAAAGTTCCAGAAGGTACCAAGCTAATCGTGTGGAATCTTCCATATCTTGAACCGCCGGAAGAGGGTGATCCGATACTAGAACCTATAGAAGAGGCGTCGATGTCCGATTTGAGTAGTGGCGGTTGGTCGAAAGTGCTACTGGATAGTCTGGAAGGGCCAGGTAATGAAGATCTGACAGTGGTTGTCCTATTCAGGACTGATCCTATAAGCCCCAGTAGTCCGAGTGATTGGATTTCTTCAGGATGGTCCAGTAGGCCCATTGCTATGGAGAGGATTGGAGATGAGAAATTAGAGGTTTTAGCTCTTTGGAAGACAGGCTCAGGAGTAGTGGAGGATAGAGAGGAGTTATGTGAGTCTGCGATGGATATTGCGATGGGGATGCCTGACACAGGGTGGCAGAGAATAATTGTTGACAGTCAGCTCTCCGGGAGAGGGAGGAGGGGAACAACATGGGAGTCTAATCCGGGAGATCTACTCGCATCTTGGAAGATTAACAGGGGGTCATCAGAAATTTCTACCCCCGGGATGCTACAGATTGGGGTTGGTGCGGCTATTTGCGAGTCTCTGAATTGTGATTTGAAGTGGCCGAATGATTTAATTTCGACCAGTGGTGAGAAAATCGGAGGAATAATGATCGAAGCGAATAGCTCGAGTCCTGGTTTTAGGATAGGAATCGGTATTAATTCTTCACCAAGAGATGTAGGAGGAGTTGCTTGTAGCGGGTGGAGTGAGACCATGGGAATAGTTCCTCTGGAAACAGTATTCAGGATAGTAGATAGCCGGGTTTCAGGAATTCTTGAATATATTGAAATGGTTCCAGACATCAATCAAGAGTTACTAGAAATTATGAGCTGGAAAGCCTTATCCCGGAGTCTTTCGAGAGGCGTTCAAGCGGAGCTCGGGAAGGAAAAGGTTAGGATTCTAGGCATAGACGTCAATGGTTTCTTACTCGTAGAAGTCGGTGGGCGCGAAATTGTAATTTCGGATTCACAGTCAATAACTTGGAGATATTTAGAAATATAGCTATTTGTTAATACTCAATCTCTCCCTCACAAGCCTAATCTTACCCGATGTTGTCAGAGTTGAGATTCCTTCGATAGAGTTGATTCTATCCTTGGCCTCTTGGCTATCTCCAAGGGACGTTTTCAATATCGCAACGGTATGTAAGTCGGAACCGACCAAATCATATAGTTTCCAATCTATTCCTTGCATCGTTTCATCTATTTTTTCTTCAAGAATGGACCTAGAAATTGGTTTCTGATCTATCATTAGTCCTATCCATCTCTTTTTCCCTCTTTTGGCCTTACTGAGCTTAGCCATGGGTCTGAGAGGGGTTTTCAGTTAATTAAAGAAGCCTAAATCCCACTTACTACGGCAACGAGCCTAAGCTTGCCAATCATTTCATCGGTAACTCTAGCTCCCATGATGACTTGGCAATCAGGATCCATCGAAGAGACGAACGAGTCGGTCAATTCAGTGAGGTTCGCTAGAGTCATGTCAGGTCCTCCCTCTACCTGAATCATGCATCCCTTGGCACCTTCTACTGGAATATCATTTAGTGGCGAGTTTCTGGCCATTTCTACCACTGATTTGGGGTTTTCTGTTGTACCTGTTCCAACTATTAGGGTGGCGTTTCCTTTCTTGTTTATTATTGCCCTCATGTCCATCAAATCTAGATTAATCCTTCCCACACTAGCTAGAGTCGTAACAAGTCCCTCGACTAGCTCCGCTATCCATCCTGATCCAGACATCCAATTTGTTTTTCTCCTTCTAGACTGCCATGCTAGTCTTTCCATACTGACACGGATACAGACACTAGAGTTTAGGTCTAATGCGGGGATTGCTTCTTCTGCTATAGAGCATCTGAGAGGTTGCTCTGCAAAAGGCAGGCCTGCGATAGAAAGAACCATGCATCCGTATTGATTTGCAATTTTTGCGAGTTCTGCGGAGGCCCCAGATCCCATTCCCCCCCCAAGTCCAGTTAACAGGATTAGAACCTCTGCTTCTTCCAGAAGGGGAGATATTGTTTCGATTCCATTCCTCAGTCTGTGAGTGGCCATAGATGGGAGTGCGGCGGCCCCTCTGCCCTCGCCCCCAGCGTCTAGGTACAAGCAATTGGCCTCATGAGCCCCTTCGAAGGAGGCTTCATCCGCATCAATCAACAGTAACTCAGCCAGCTCAGAACATCTAGAATGAGCCTCGAGGGCCCATATACAGCCCAGGCCCCCGACTCCAGCGATTAGGACCTCGCCCTCGTTCACACACCTCGAGTATGGGGTAGGCGTATAGAATTGCTCAATCATAATTAGAATATCTTGAGTAACGTCTTCTCTCGTCTCTGGCCCAAGCATTATCAGGCTCTATGGAA
The DNA here is from genome assembly GCA_002499345.1 of Euryarchaeota archaeon UBA170. Classification (GTDB taxonomy): domain Archaea; phylum Thermoplasmatota; class Poseidoniia; order Poseidoniales; family Thalassarchaeaceae; genus MGIIb-O5. The sequence goes on from DALF01000044.1 coordinate 21,781, forward strand.
AGTACTCGGTCATAAAACTCGATTGCCTTCTCAAAGTCTGAGAGGTATCTGCCTTGTAGGTGGGCCATCACATTCAGCACCGGAACACATTCTGAGTCATTTTCCAATAGTCCGATGAGTATTTTCTCAGCAGTACCTATCCTCATCATCTCCATATTATCTTCAGCCTCATCGAGTTTCGACATTTGATCTTCTGTAAGGCGGTATACGTTCCTCCAAACTGGCCCTGCCATATTACTTCCTCTGAGACTTGACGTATTAGTTTAGTGTGACGGAGTACTACTAGAATTAGCCTGTTTAGAGTGGTCGACAGACAGTGTGACAATGGAACGTTAATAGCCCCCTTTCTGGTGGCCGATACAACATAGGTGTTGTGAATGGCGTCGAGTGTGCTCACCGTAAGGAAGGTACTGGCAATCGCCATAGTCGCTGTGCTCACGGCAGGTGGCTCTCAAGCCAATCCCACTGGCATCGGGGGAGATGCAAATAATGAGGGCGATGTTGCCCTTGCGGGTTGTACATGTCATGCTGAGGAGCCGGATAATTCTGTTACTCTGATTTTGACTGATGTTCCTCACAGATATCAGCCAGGTGATTCCTATGAAATGTCAATTCAGATTATTGGAGGACCTCCTGCAGATACGACCTCACACACAGGTGGTTTCTCAATGAGGACGAGCGGGGGCTCCCTATCTGCCTCGGCTGGATTTGAATCATTGATGTATAATTGGGAAGACGATCCAACGACACTTACTCACAGTAATTCTGGCTCTAAGACTTCTGATAGAACATGGCACATCACGTGGACTGCTCCGGCAGAGGGAACGGGAGTGGTCACAATATGGTTGGCAGGGAACTCGGTGAATGGAGATGGAATCCCATCACAACTAGATAGATGGAATAGGCTCAGTGCATCCATAGATGAAGGGGATTTTGGAGGGACTAGGACCGTATTTGTTGGAAATGGGGATATTGAACCCCCGGCCCCTGTTGAGGAAGGCGTAGACCTACATCACATGGGAGCTGGCATGAGAGCGCATTGGCTAGGGCTACTTGGGTTCGCAGCGGTTGTCATTGTGATTATCTTCTGTGGGCTGATGTTGAGGTATGGATTCTCTAGGCACTATGAAGGCAGGAGTAATCTTTTGAGGCTGAGGATAAAACACCAAAGGAGAGGTGATCAGTAATGAAAGACGATGTTGTAATGAAGATGCTGAGACAAGTAGCATCGGGCGAGGTAAGTGTGGAAGATGCCAGAGATGCATTGGATGGAATCTCACTTACTGAGGAGGCATATGAAACTGCTATTGAGCATGGGGTATTCAATGAGGCGCCTGCTGGATCCATCGTTAGGGCCAGTGTCTCTCCTTCCGGAGACTCATGGCTAGTAATTCTGGTTGGACTCTGGGGAATTGTTTGGTCGCTTTATTGGGCCGGATCACTCTCTTATGGACTCTACAATAAATGGGATCAGCAGATGTTGTCTTTCTTCCTGGGTATGCTATTGCTCACTGTCATAATACTGGGTATAATATACATGAAGTATGTAATGCCTGACATAGTTGTAGTGAAGAGTAGGAGGAACAAGTACATCACTGCGAAGGATCCTGAATCATGGAAGAAATATGAGGTATAGAAATGGCTAGGAAATTCACACTTAGGGATAATTCTTCTGACTCAGAAGGAGTACCGGGTGAGGGTCACCTAATCGATAGGCGCGAGTTCATGAGGCACTCATTCAATACTGCGGCTGGTGCGATTACCGTAGCCAGCATAGGAAGTGTCGGATTTGCGTCGTTACTGATGGGTCAAGCGGAAGCCGATGGTGGCGATACAGCCGTAAGGTACTGGGTACCTACAGGGGCCGAAGATAGTGTTTGGTACGGAGACAGGCACTTGGAGCCCATGACATATCAATCATTCGTCGATGCCGCGTCTAGCTCTTCTACTGGTATGTCGGCGGCCCAGGGAGTGTGGTCTGGGATGCCTGTCAACGCCGTATATGTCCCCCATGAAGAGAATAAGGGTAGTGCATTGATTGAGGACAAGCCCCGCTTTCAGTTTATGGATGGGTATACTGCAGATGGCTCATACGTAGGCTCTGGCTACGAGTTAGATGAGGACCCTCAATATCAATCCCTTTCAATACATGATAATCTGATCATAATATTCTCAAGGTGTACGCATCTTTGTTGTATCCCGGGTTGGCAACTAGTGACAAATGAATTTACAGAAGACCAGTGGGTCCCGAATGGGACTGACTCTGGCGGGAGTAAGCTTTTCTGTATCTGTCACTCATCTAGATTCGACCCTACCGTCATAGAGAAGAACAGGGCTAGGAACAGATCAAATGGTGCTGAATTTGATTTCATTGGGATTAAGAGGGCTGGTGGGCCGGCACCAATGGGGATGCCACTGGTTCCATTTGTTCTTAATGGTGATTTGATAGAGGCCCTTCCTGATTTCAAAGACTGGTATACATATTGTGATTGAGGTGAAAAAGTGATACAATTCTGGTTCCTATGGGTTTTCATTACCTTAGTTGTGGTAATAGTGGCCCTAACCTTGAGAAAGGAAAGAGAGGAAATGCCGAGGAAAGAAATACTACGGGCTGTTGAAACGAGTGCCAGTAGCATGGGGCTGGCGGAAAAGACGTTCCTGTGGGCATTCTCATGGCTGGATACGAGATTCAGAATTCAGGACTATTGGGGTATGAGTAGAGATGCATACTATGGCATGCACAGGCAGATGCCTATGACTCACGCAGAGAAGTACAAGCTAAGAATAATTTGGTATTGGTATCCTCTGTACTGTCTGGGTGGGATTTCGTTCTTGGCATTCGTGATTCTAGTTCTGACTGGTACTGTTCTCGGGCTTTACTATGTCCCAGGAGGAGAGGGCGATCCTACTCCTGCATACAGTAGTATGGAATTCATAATGACTCAGCTTCCATTTGGATATATCATCAGATCCATTCATCACTGGACTACTCATTTCATGGTAGCGGCTGTATTCCTGCATATGTGCAGAGTCTACTTCACAGGGGCGTATAGAAATCCTCGTGAACTAAACTGGCTAATAGGAGTCGCCTTGATGTTCTTCACCATCTTCTTTGGCTATTCGGGATACCTCCTGCCCTGGGACAGCCTAGCGTTTGGGGCGGCAACAATTGGAATCAATATGGCAAATAGTACCCCTTTGATAGGAGGATGGGTTGCAAATGCTATGTTTGCAGGAACTACCATTTCGGGACAGACGGTTACCAGAATGTATTTTCTCCATGTCTTCATATTGCCCGTAGTAGTTACTTCACTCATTCTTGCTCACTTGTTCATCGTTTGGGCCCAGGGAATAGCGGAGCCGCATTGAGGTGATATTATGGGAATGATGGATAGATTTGGAAGAATAGCTGACACTTACATCAGCGAAAGGAATAAGCTTCTAGAAGCTGACACTGAGAGGAGGAGGACATTTACTGGACATCCATTCTGGCCCACAGAAGTCCTTCGAGACACGATAATTTTTGCATCAATAGTAATGACAATAGCATTCTACTCTTGGCTGATACCCCCTCCCCTTCATAGTGCCGCTGATCCCTTTGCTCAAGCTGGATTCGTTTTCCCTGATTGGTATGTTCTGTTCTCGTATGGATACCTGAGATGGGGAGAGTACCTTCCTCAGTTTGTCATTCCCGCCGGACCGATCGGAGAGTTCTTTGGGTCTCCCGTGATTGATTGGAATGCAGCATGGTGGGGAGCCGCTATTACTGGATTGCCCGTTGGAATACTAGCCCTTCCCCCATTCCTCCCAGGCAGGGAGAAGAGAGGAGTCGAGGATCCTTGGTTTGCAACTGCGGGAGCGGTTTATCTGGCACATGTCTGGTTCATATCTGTTTTCTCAATCAATATCTTCTTGGATTTGTATGCCAAGGATCGTAGTGACTATTGCTTCACTGGATCGCATTCTGAACTGATGTGCGGAAGACAGGCCCCTTGGACAGCTGAGGTCTTCAATGCGGTTCCATGGATACTTACTGGAATTTTCTTGTTTGCAGTAATATATTTCCCGACTAGGAAATTTCTCCTTAGCTCCGTAGGCTCAAGAGTTACACCAAAGATAGGTCGGCAAGTTGCTGTTGGATCATTAATTGCGGCTGTACTTATCTCTGTGATTACATGGCCAGTTTATGAGAATGGCTTCTGGGACTATGGCGGTCTCGGTGCTATGGACGATATTGAAGATCTTGACTCGCTCAGGGCGCAACCTTCCGATACACTTGTGCATGTAGAAGAAGGGAATGTTTGGGCTGAATGGGAAGACGATTGCATACCTTATGAGGAAAGTTCATCTCTAGCGGCATGGAATGGGTTGTCAGCAGAGGAGGACCCTACGGATTGGTGTGTTATTGCCGCCTCTCATTGGTCGAACTGGGGAATTTTCCAACCTACAAAATTCAAAATCATAGATTTTGCGGGCGATAACGGACATGCAGATAGTACGACCGGGAGAAATTCGGCCGAAGATGAAACATCATATTTCGGACCCGTAGATGGATCTGAAGTCACATATCAGGCAAGTATGACATTCGAAGTAGAAGATCTTGGGGTATCAGAAGTCCCTGCCGATATTGGCTGTCTTTTCAGGACCACCGTTAGAGGAGCTGGTGTTCATTCTCAGACACTAGTCCTGACTGACTCTTCAGGAGAGGAAGTTTGGGCTACTGATAGTTGCGTTTCGGAAAGCATATATCTGGATGCTGGAAGTACTTACAGTGTTTCTTACATGACAACATCGCAAGGCATTAACGAGTCAGTTGAAGTGATTACCAGCTTATCGGTTGTCGCTTACCAACCATTGCTATTGAATGACGATGGTACGGCATTAGTTAGATCGGATTCAGTATTGGATTTGGAAACTATGTCAACCATGTACATGAAGAATCCCACATATCACAAGAACCCCAAGAGCCTTGATGCGAAGTTGATTTATTCTTTATTCGTTCCTTGCCTGGGAGTTGGGGCATTGGTATTCATGCTAATGAGGAGTATGGCGAGAGGTTACGAATATGAAATGAACAAGTGCTATGGGTGTGATCTTTGTGATGACGCTTGTCCAGTAAGGCTGTTCAACTCTGGAGATAAGCTGAATATTATCTACAATACATGGAACAACGAGGATGATGGAGTCCCATTGTATTCGTGCCTGACGTGCTCTGCATGTACTAACGCGTGTCCACAATTAGTAGACTACGACTCCTATGTCGACATTAGGAGGAATATGATTGTTGGTGGACCTCCGGCGACTGAAATACCTCATACTGTCCTACAGGCAGTGCTAGCCGCTGAGGCAGAGGAAGATGCAGATGAATACTTCATGTCAATTGATGAGTACCCAATTGATTCGAACATCGGATATTATCCTGGGTGCGTTGATTACCTTGACCAAGAGATGATTTTCAGCCATGTGAATGAAGGGTCGATGAACTTAGGGGATGCAACTACATCCGCATTCACACTGTTTGAAGAGATGGGGGAAGATGTCACTTATCTTGGCAGGGACTTCTTGAAGTGCTGTGGTCACGATCAGAAATGGCAAGGAATGACAGAGGTCTTTGAGAAGCTCAAGGCATACAATCAGAAGAAGCTCGGAGAAAGTGGGATTGATACGTTAGTAACTTCTTGCGCGGAATGCTTCAGAACATTTGCTCTAGACTATGAATTAGAGGATATGAAGGTCATGCACACAACAGAATTCCTAGTTGAAAATGGATTCGATATGAATCTCCAATCGGACGATGACGTTACAGTCACTTTCCACGATCCTTGTAGACTAGGTAGGCAGATGAATATCTATGACCAACCTAGGGACTTAATTTCGAGTGTCGAAGGAGTGAATCTAGTTGAGATGGAACATCATGGTGAAGACGCCCTTTGTTGTGGCGTTTCCAGTATGATGAGCTGTAATGAGAACAGCAGGGCATTAAGAGTTCAGAGGTTCGAAGAAGTTAATGCGACGGGTGCAGATATCATGCTAACCTCATGCCCCAAGTGTGTTTCTCACTTTGAATGTCTCAAATTTGAAGGAGATCCTCGACATGACTTCGAGATACTAGATGTCGTGAGCTTCCTAGCTAGACAAGTAGAAGCGGGCAAGAGTCAGTAATCTCTAGCCAAAGGCTAGCCACCCAGAGAATAGGGCCAGTAAAGCATTCATAGCTATTCCATATAAAGTGAATTTTGCTACTTGTATTTGCTGATAGCCAAGGGCAGTTAACCAGATGAAGAATCCTATTAATCCACCACAGGCAAGGGATATCCATGCTATTTCAATAGAGATATGAACTGTCATCACTAGCCAGATTAAACTCCCCTGAGTCAGCCCTATCCAACAAAGTGGGTCATATAGCCAGAGTGGTTCATCGGCCCCCATGGTAGACGCTGATGAAACATGGTTAAATTAGTGATGTTTAGGCCGTAGTATTGAGAAGAAGAGGGAGAGGGGGATTTTTATGACTGGAATTCGAGATCTCGAAGCGAGGAGGAAATCTGAGCAACGTAGGATTAAGATCCTTCTAGATGCCAGGAGATCCGAGGATCAAGCCAAATTAAAGGGCGGCGAGGATGCTGTGGCATGGGTCAAAGAAGAACAGTGTATTGGGTGCGATCAGTGCACTATTGTGTGTGATGATGATGCAATAGAGCTCTATAATACCCCTCTAGCAAGTCCTATTCTCAATATAGAAGTTAATAGGAAAGCGAAGATACTTAGAGATCCCTGTACTGGATGTCAATTGTGTGTTCTTGCATGCCCCACTGATGCAATTGTAATGATAGACAGGTGATAATTTGAGTGATAAAGACCCGATTAGATTTGGTGCAGAATTTGGACCCAAAAGAACAGAAAGAACTACCGGAGTCTCACTGTCTACATTCAAAAATCTAGTATGGGTATCTAATATAGGGGGCTTGGTCTTGGTCGCCATCGCCCTTGAGATGATGATAACAGGACAATTCCTACTTGGCCTTGGGTGCATGGTAGGAGGCGTGGCAATAGCACTATTCCCATCAAACTACGAGATAGTGGGAATGGATGAGGGATATCGTCCATCGGTAATCGAAGAGGACGACCAATGAAAATGGAAGGGACTTCATTTCAGAAATTAGTCTGGACGGAATTACTTTCTATTCCCTACGGAGAGGTAAGGACATACAAGCAGATTGCAGAGGCAATAGGTAAACCGGGCTCTTCCAGAGCTGTTGCGAATGCCTGTGCCGCGAATCCTTATCCCCCGGCAGTCCCATGCCATCGTGTAATACGTTCAGATGGAACAATAGGGGGATACTCTGGCGATGGGGGGATGGAAGAAAAGGCCATGATGCTTGAGGAAGAGGGTTTTCTCGCCACTCAGAAATAAATAATAAAAATAGCCAGAGAGGCAAGAGATGCTATGGCCCAGACCATGAGATATGTAGACTGCTTCAATTCACCATCGTTTGGCTCAACCATGAATAACCCAAGATAGATTTGAATGTAAATATAACGCGTCCAAAACCTTTAATCAAATCAAAGGCAGTAATATCATCAGTGCCGCTAGAGGGATTAAAACCATAGTGGCGTTGTCATCTATGTACTTCAGGGAAGGCACTTCACCTAGAACAGTAAGAGGGGCCAATAGTATCGACACTGCCAAGGGAGTTCCAATCCAGAAGTGGCATCCGATCCATACCGCAAATGAGACTACCATGCCCACCCATATTGCTAACTTTAGATCCTGCTTCTTTCTCTTTACTTCGCCCATTATCGGGTCTACAAAAGTCAATCCGAAAATAATAGGGATCCCATATAGTCCAGATTCGAGACCTGTTTCGCCATTATCTGGTGCGATTAAGAGCGTCAGTGCTACTGCAAAACCGCCCCATGCAAGCGCTGATATCTGTTTAGCTTCATATTCACGTTGCCCCAATACCACAATGCCCATCTTTATCCTCAAAGCTTCTACGAATATGAGTGTGATAATTATCACACTGACTAGTTGATCAGGATTCATCACCAATTCATCCGCGATCCGTTCACCTCTAGTGTAGTATATCAGCGGGATAAATGCCATTACAATATGAGTCGCTCTTCTAAGGGCGTGCCCCGTTAAGCCGCCGACGGAATGCTCGACATGGTCCGTGTCGAATGGCTGGAGTGGTTCGTCCATTCTATCACCTAGCTAATTCGTCCAAAGCATCATCGAGTGAAATACTTCCGGTTTGGAGATTACCTATGATACGATTCAATTCTGGAGATGCGAGTAAGCGAGAATCCCATAATGAAATCAGCCTCTCTTTGATCTTTATTCTCTCCCTCCAATCAGGAGAATCACAATTCTCAATTAAATTCATCATTTCTTCGACTCCGTCATTTTTATCTGCAGAGACAAGAATTACCTCGGGGGATGATTTTATATCGCCGAATGAGAGTGATGAGCGTATTGACTCTGCGGCCTTGGCTGACCCCGGGAGGTCTGATTTGTTAATTACGACAACATCTGCTAATTCTATAATACCTGCTTTTTCTGCCTGGATGATATCTCCTCTGTCCGGTCCATCAATAAGAAGAATCTTATCTGCGAAGGCTACAATTTTTATTTCTGATTGTCCAGCTCCGACGGTTTCTATGATGATATTTTCCCAGCCACAGTATGATAGTAAGTCTATCATTGAAATCAATGATGAAGAAATTCCTCCTGGCTGACCCCCAGTGGAAAGTGATCTGACAAAAACTAAGTCTCCCGAATCGGCAGAATCCATCCTAACTCTATCTCCCAATAATGCCCCTCCAGAACGAGGAGACGACGGATCGATAGCTAAAACAGCTACATTCTGGTTCTTTAGTTTCCAGTAATTAATTATTCTACCAATCAGAGTTGACTTGCCCACTCCCGGTGGACCCGTGATGCCCAAGACTGTGGATTTTCTTGGGGGTGCGTCCTCAGGAAGATTGAGTTTCATACCCTTTTCCAAGTGGGTCAGTAGCCTTGAGAGTTCTCTTCTGTTGCCATTGAATGCTGATTTTAATAGTACTTCTTGATCTATCAATTCCAACGCCACCCATCTTCACCAGCGACTCCTATTGGAGCACCTGAATCAGCTCTCGAACTGGCCTCGTCCAAGAATGATAATATTTCATCGGTCCTTGAGCCGGGGCCGAATATTGCTCTGACACCGTTGGAGAACATATTTTCATGATCTCTATCTGGTATGATTCCGCCTAAGAAAACCATTACATGATCCATTCCAGTCTCCCTCAGGAGTTCGCATATTCTCGGCACCAATACGTCATGAGCCCCTGATAAAGTTGAGAGGCCTAGGGCATTTGCATCTTCGTCCATAACAATTCTTGAGATCTCTTCGGGGGTCCTTCTGAGACCAGTATATACGACCTCATGGCCACCATCTCTAAGAGACCTAGCGATGACTTTTGCACCTCGGTCGTGGCCGTCGAGACCCGGTTTGGCCATTACTATCTTCATAGTACGACATATGCGAAACGGTAACCCTCCTTGAAGCAACCGCAGACCGGATTTTTCACGTTTTCATTAGTAAGGCATATTGACGTCCCAGCATATGGAGGCACATGAGCGTAGATGACGCACGTGTTGATGAGCTTCGACGGCGTAAGGCGCAAGCCGTTGCTGGAGGGGGTCAAGCGAGAGTATCTGCACAGCATTCGAAGGGTAAATTAACAGCTCGAGAGAGACTAGATTTTCTCTTAGACGATGGGTCTTTCATGGAAGTTGATCCTTTGGTCGAGCATAGGTGTAGAGACTTTGATATGGACAGAAACGTAATCCCCGGAGATGGCGTGGTATGCGGGCATGGTACCATTGGAGGAAAGACAGTGTACTGTTTTGCCCAAGATTTCACAGTATATGGCGGCTCACTAGGAGAAATGCATGGATTGAAGATCTGTAAGATTCTTGATATGGCTTTGAAGACTGGTTCGCCCGTTATTGGACTGAATGATAGTGGAGGAGCGAGAATCCAAGAGGGCGTGGCTAGTCTTGGCTCATATGCTGAAATATTCTTCAGAAACGTTCGAGCGAGTGGGGTTATTCCTCAAATTTCAGTAATTATGGGGCCTTGTGCAGGAGGTGCCGTCTATTCTCCAGCCATTACTGATTTTGTCATTATGGTAGATGGAACGTCTCATATGTTTATCACTGGCCCAGAAGTTATCAAGACAGTAACAAATGAAGAGGTTTCTTTTGAGGATTTAGGTGGCTCTACCACTCACGCAACAAAGTCCGGGGTGACTCATTTTACAGCAGTTGATGATGAAGAGGCCTTAGAATTGACGAGGGAGTTAGTTGGCATGCTCCCTTCAAATAACTTGCAAAAGGCTCCCGTTCTACCAACTAGGGACCCAATAGACAGAGCTTGTTTGACATTACAAGAATTAGTTCCGGATAATCCCAAAGAACCGTATGACATTACTATAGCCATAGAGGAGACAGTGGATGACGGGGCTTTCCTGGAAGTTCAGTCGGAATTTGCAATGAACATAGTAGTTGGATTCGCAAGATTAGGAGGGCATACCATTGGAGTAGTGGCTAATCAGCCTAATTTTCTAGCGGGTTGCTTAGATATTGATGCATCAATAAAGGCGGCTAGGTTTGTCAGATTTTGTGATTCTTTCAATATCCCACTCCTGACATTTGTAGATGTTCCGGGATTTCTTCCAGGTGCCAGTCAAGAATGGGGAGGGATAATCAGACACGGGGCTAAATTGCTTTATGCATACGCAGAAGCCACAGTGCCCAAATTGACTGTGATTACAAGGAAGGCATACGGAGGTGCTTACGATGTCATGTCATCCAAACACATTAGAGGCGATTATAATGTCGCGTGGCCCTCAGCACAGTTAGCAGTAATGGGAGCAGAGGGCGCAGTACAAATTATACACAGGAGGAGGATTGCCTCTTCTGGTAATCCTGAACAGGAGAGGGAGAGGCTAGTAGGCGACTATGAAGATACGTTTGCAAATCC
>DALF01000056.1 GCA_002499345.1 Euryarchaeota archaeon UBA170
AACCGGACGATGGCTGGGTTGCTCTACCGATGACTCGGGATGGTATGGTCCAGATGGAGGGGGGCATGCCAACATGTCGCCTGAAGTTTGGCTAGATGCGAATGATGGAAACGACAACATACATTATGCGGTCCCGCAGGATAATTTGATTTGCTCTGGAATTAGTGAGTATGACCCAGTGGAAACATGGCCTGATAAATGCGGAATAGGACCCTCTGATGCCACATATGGCGAGAATTGGAGGCACTATACTTACATCGCACCGGAATATGGATCTAATGCCAATCACACTGGCTACATATGGACAATTGATACCACTGATCCGACTCAGCCTTTCCTAGTTTCAAAGTGGAAGCTACCTGGTGAAAGCACTCTTCCTGATGGAACCTCACATCCTCACCATTACATCCCTGGAGGATACATTTTCAGCCCCCATAATGGAGATACTGGGTTGAATGGGCACGTTTACTGGACCCATTACCATGCCGGAGTCTGGATAACTGATCATGGTCACATTTGGGACGAGTTGATTTGGGAAAATGGATATCCAGAACCGGAAAGAGGATTTCAGGCAATCTCAGAATTAGCTCCATCTCACACACTTGGATACTACCTACCGGCAGGGCCAAATTGGATTGATGATCCTGCTAATACATTGGGTTATGACATGGCTGATTGCTGGGCTTCTTGTATGATACCTTTCGATTGGGGCCTACAGTATGATCCGCGTGGTTTCGTCTTTATTTCCGAGATGGTCTCAGGAGTATATGTTGTTCAGTTCGATGAGGATTACGATTCAAGGTATGATTATCCACCTCTATGGAAGGCGGAGGCTAGTGACGAATGAGATTATCTCTGAAGAGTCAATTATCAATAGCAGTAGTTTTTCTCCTTCTTATCCCCGTCGCTTCGGCACATGGAGCAAACTCATTCTCCTTCATCATGAGGAATGGTTCCCTGCAACCGGAATCTGCTGAAATCGTACAGAATGATACGCTGATATTCTACAATGTAGTAGAATATGAAAGGAGTCTAGAATTAGACAAGGACGAAGATGGAGTCATGGACTATCAGTGTACTGCTTCCGGCTTTAACTCGACCAATACAGAAGACGAGTGCAGACTTTGGCTCGACCCAATTAATTGGACTGCTGGCGAATATGAGATAGATATTATCTCCAATGGAAGTCTATGGAAAACTCTGGTTTTCACATTAATAGAAGATGTACACAATGAATCTGGCCCTCCTTCGGGGTACTCCTTTGGAGACTCTCTGGAAGGTCAGAATCAGTCCGAGGAAGGAGTTACTGCATCAAATGAGTTTTTACTAATTGGTGCCTTGGCAATTGTTGGGGTTGGATTACTTACGAGGAGGAGAGGGAATTGAGTAGGGCATTGGGAATTCTTCTAGCAGTGACCATAATATCGTCGGGATGTATGGGAAGTGCCGACGAGGATGTCTTCTATGGGGAAGATATTAATCCCCCTGTCCCGGTAACTGACTTTATACTGACAGACGAAAATGGAGATTTCTTCTCACTATCTGAGTATGAAGGAAAGGTAGTCGTTGTAACCTTCCTATTCACCAGATGCCCGGATATCTGCCCAATTGTCAGCGCAAATCTAGACTATCTCTCCATTATGCTCGGGGACGACTATGGAACCGAGGTGGAGATTCTGACCATTACAGTAGATCCATGGACTGACAATAGCTCAGTCTTACACCAGTATCGTGAACAGAGAGGGCTTCATTGGCCCCATCTAACTGGCTCTGTAGAAGATCTTGAGGATATATGGCTAGAATTTGATGTCGGGCTACAGACCTATGATACCGATACTGACGGTGATGGAATTTCAGATGGCTTCGATGCCTGTTTGGAAACGCCTGAAGGAGAGGAGGTCGACAATAACGGATGTGGCTTAGAGACCCAGCAACAAGAGGAGGGCGTTACTGTCAAGCACCATCCTCTGGATTACTGGGTCGATCACACCACTGGTACGATAATACTGGACAAGGAGCTTAGGCAGAGAGTTTGGTGGGGAGACACTGATTGGAATGTCGAGCTTGCGATAGAAGATATCAAAATTCTAATTGAAGAGGGACCTTGAATGAGCCTCTTAAGAGTAGCATTGGTATCCTTGATATTGCTTTCCTCGGGCTGTCTTGGACAGGGAGAAGGAGATCTTGAGTTCCTCGGAATAGAATACCGAGACCCGCCTGAAGCACCAAATTTTGTTCTCTTCGACCAGAACGGGGATGTCTTTGAACTAATCGAACATGAAGGCAAGGTCATCATTGTTGCATTCGTCTACACTACATGTCCCGACATATGCCTGATAATTTCTTCAAACCTAGATTACGTAAACAAGAATCTCGGGGAAAAATCAGATGATGTAGTGATAATTTCAGTGACAATTGACCCAGCCAGAGATACCATCTCTCATCTATCTGAGTGGACTGATAACAGGGGATATGAATGGTATCATCTGACAGGCCCTGTATCGACACTTCAGCAAACATACCGTTCATGGAATGTTATAATAGATAACGAACACATTTCCGCAAGTCAGCCCCCTGAAAGTAACCTTAACAGACTGGTGTTGATGTACCCAGATAATTCTAGCTCAATTCTCGAACAGAAAGGATTCGGAAAGAACGGTTCTGATTTCATATCAGAAACAATGTCGGAATCTAACATAACTAGCGATATTGGAGATGGACCAAATAGTCCGGGAACAATCGGCGAATGGGCGTCCAACGAAGAATGGACCTGGATTCTTCACTACTGGGACACAGATAATGAAAGCTGGGTCGCGTCTCAAGAATCAAGCTCATCCATCAACATGGGCAGTGATACTCATCTCGCATGGATGCCAAGCAACGCTAACATCAGTATGGCGCCCCCTGGCGAAGACTGCGATGGGCATGGATGGATTATGGGCACAGGGAGCAGTGCTCACTGTATGTGTGACGACGGATATGAGAGGTCGGATGAGGACTGGTTATCATGCTTAATTGAGGGATCTATGAGTGAGAACGAAACTGGTTCCGTAGACCCTCATGACGAGTCTCTTGGAGAGTATGAAGTGGGCCACTCCACTACCACATTCATTGTAGGGAAAGAGATGAGGAAGAGGGTTGCTTACTCTGGGATATTTTGGGATGCTGATGATTTCTTGCAAGATGTAATTACTCTCGCTGATGAGTGACTCTCACCTTTCGTGACTTTTTTCGGGTTTTTCATCTGTTCCAATTATATGCTATTTCATTCACTTGGAAACATGGCAGAAGATAATGGGATGGCGAGGTCAATATTTCTCTCGGCTCTGATGGTTACTAGCGTGATGACTGGCTTACTGTTCTTCGATATAGAGGACGATGGGGCGAACGACTCGCCAACTATTGACTCTGATGTCCCTGACACTATGTTGATTGGCGAGTTTGAAACAGTGAATATAACAATCTCAGACGAGGAGATGGGGGGCCTATCTGTCTTGATTACTCTGGATGGAGAGCAGGTCACGGAGGCTCTTGACGCTAATGGTGTTGTAACTTTGGATATTTCATCACTCGAAGTGGGGAGTCATGCACTTCAGGTAGTCGCCACCGATAGCCTTGGGCAGGATTCGACATGGACCAAAGTTTTCTCCATTAATTTCCCCGATGAGAGTGGAACGATCATTACTCTCTCTGCGAGTGAGCTAGAGATTGTAAAAGGAGGAATAGCCCCAATAAATGGACGGGTTCTTCATGACTCTATCGAAACCTGCTCCTTAAGGTGGTCTACTGGAGATGTCTCTGAGTCGAGCTTGGGGCTCCCGATAGGCGAAGATGGTAGTTTCGAGCTAGAGCTTTCCAACATACAAGAGAATACTACATTGTCTCTGTCATCGACATGTGGAGTTTGGACTGAAAGTTCATTTCTAGCGACAACCACCATTACTGTAATTGAAGAAGTCACTGAAGGTTGTACCGATCCGAGTGCCAGCAACTATGACGAGGGCGCCGAAGAGGATGATGGATCATGCGAATACAGAGATGAGCCTGTTCCCGTATCGGGCTGTACCGATCCGAGTGCCAGCAACTATGACGAGGGCGCCGAAGAGGATGATGGATCATGCGAATATGAAAATGAGCCAGTGGACGATGGAACGGGGTCCCTGTTATGGTGGGAGGGAGTACTTCTTTGCGATTCTACCGAACAAGTTGAGCCCGTGGACGATTACAATACCACGGAATCAGATAATCATCTTTGCCAATTGAGTTTTGAGATTGGGGAGACTGAGATTGTAATAGACTCTAATGGGATACCTAATCATGATTTGGAGTCAGGACCAGGTTGCTGTACTAGTGAGCAAAATCTAGAATGGAGGATTCCGCTTGTGCCCACTAACCAGACGGGGTGCGATCCTTCTGTCTCTACAGATGGTTGCACGATGGCTCCGGAGAGAGACGCGGTCGCCTTCGCCGTAAATGGAGTTCCTATCTTCGGACCGGAAGATGGCCCTGGCGGCGATGCGGTTGCAGGACATGAGGGGGAATATGAAGAAGATAGGCAACAAATCTGGCTAGGGATATGTCACGGACATTCTGGACCAGGTGGCGCTTATCATTACCATGCAGATGCAAACTGCGCCCACTGGCATCCTGATGAAGAAAATAATCAAACATGGAGAAACTACAGTATTGATTCATCCAGAGGCCTGTCTGAGCATTCCCCCATTGTTGGATTCGCCCTTGATGGCTATCCCATCTATGGATTCGTGGGCTGGGACGATGACGGGAATACATCTGAAATGAAATCTTCATACCATCTAAAGGAGGGGCAAACGGGTTACAATGGAATTGAGGATTACGAGTATGTAGCAGGACTCGGAGATCTGGACTCTTGTAATGGTCACTTTGGACCCACTCCAGATTATCCCGAAGGGATATATCACTATCATACAACATGGGAGAATGGAGAGGGAGGAATAGGATTCCCCTACTTCATCAACTGCTACAGGGGCGAGGTATCCCTAGGTAGCGAGAATGGAGGAGGAGACGGTGAAGTAGATTGCTCGGGACACGGAGAGACTTGGGGGCCGGGCATAGGTCCCCCTCCCGAGGGGTGTGGAGGCGGTCCGCAGGGCCAGTCTTCAGATATTTCCGCAGCATTCGGAGCCATACATCGAACTGTTCCCCCTGGTGGAGGAGTGTTGGGCATAATACTGTTGGCGGTTGTTTTTGTCAGAGTATTGGCATTCGCCCCAGTTTCTCCAAGTCGGGCTGGTACAACTGCCTTATATCATCAAGCCCAAGTATGAGCATTGCTAGTCTCTCTAGGCCCATTCCCCATGCACATACAGGCCATTCTGTGCCCAATGGCTCAGTTACTTCTGG
>DALF01000052.1 GCA_002499345.1 Euryarchaeota archaeon UBA170
GACGAAGATTGGGTTGCAGAGTTCCTACCTTGGGGTTCAGACGGTTTACTGAAGGTCAGATCGAGAAACGCCCCGGATGGTTCTGATGTTCCATTGGGAGGTTACACATGGAATGGAAGGGATATTGTTATCCTAAGGAAGGCTATTTCCAAAGATGAAAACTCTGAGGATAGTCTAGTCAAAAAGCTCCAACAAGACGATCTAGAATCCTGTGTGAGAATACTTGGTGATGCAGGCAAGTGCTTAGGTAAGTTTCACTCTTCAATGAGAGAATTGAGAGAATTGCCACCAGACCAAAAGAGATGGAATTCTAGAAATGAGAGAATTGAGGGGTTGCTACGTGCGCAATTCATCTGGAGGGCACCCTACACCAAAGAGCAACCATGCACAGTTTCCCTGCTTGATGTGAGGATTTCAGATTTTTCAGGAGATAATCTGAGGATAGGTGCTCCCAGACTATCAGATGCTCTAATTCCTCATGAGTCAGAGAAGCCTGCTATGAGGGATCTGGCATCTTTAGTACATGATCTCTCCAGATTGCATCACAGGGAGGAAACCAATCTTCAGCTGAAGGAACTCAGGATGGCATTGATTGAGGGATGGAGAGAAACCGCACCTGATGAATGGGCATCAGAAAACGCATTCTACTCGCATAAGGGAGGGATGGCAATTTGGGAGTACGAGCAGTGTCTCATGGACGTCCTCGAAGCCTCATCGAATCAATCGGGCGCCCCCCAGCCAGCCGTGGGTACACTGTTGTACGTCAAGATGTATCAGAAGAGGATGTTCAACAACAGGACCTTCGCCGGGCTGTCCTTCATAGCATTCTTCTTTGGAGGCAGCTCCCTGATCAATCAGTTCCCTCCTTCACTTACAGAGCTGATTCCAACTCTAGCTTTCTTCGCAGTAGGATACTTCTGCCTCAAAACGTACAGAGGCATGTCCCCCTCTCCAGAAATCCCCTTCTCTGAGGTGTAGAGGGGGAATGAACACGGAATTAGGGGCAAAAGTTAACATCACTTTTTATATTAAATATCAGTCCCGAAGCCATGGGATTATCTCATAACAGATTAGACGCAACAAGAACGACAGTTTTTGCAATGACCATTGCAACATTGGCACTGATTGTTACACAGTCAGTGTCAGCAGGAACGGTGAACCCAGCAACCAAGGGCTATTCAGACCTTGAGATGCTGACCTTCTTCACCTTCTTCGTTGGATACATTGCCATGGGAGCGGCCTTCGTATTCTTCATGGTTGAGCGAAACAGTGTCGCGCCTCAGTACAGGACGACAATGACGATTTCAGCTCTAATCGTCGGTATCGCAGCAATGCACTACTACTACATGAGGGGAGTCTACATCGAGCACGATGCTGTTAGCATCGAGTACAGGTACATGGACTGGATCATCACAGTCCCTCTGATGGCTCTAAAGTTCCCATCCCTAGTCGGCAAGGATGCAATCACTGACAAGAAAGTCGCCGGACTTGGATTCACAGGCATCTGCTTCGTTGGAGCACTGATCATGATAGGATTCGGCTATGCTGGTGAGTCCGGCATGATGGGTGCGATCCCAGCACTTCTACTAGGAGGAATGGGATGGGCTATGATAATCGTAGCAACTGGAACTCCTTGGACAGATGGACTCGGGGTCGACAACAGCAAGATCGCTCCTGAGCTAATGTGGAGCACAAACGCTCTAAGGTGGTTCATCGTTGTAGGATGGATAATCTACCCAATCGGTTACCTCTTCAGTCCTGAGGTAGCTCTAGTAGATGGTCCAAGCGAGGACATGATGGCTGTTCTGTACAACAGCGCCGACATGATCAACAAGATCGGTTTCGGTGTAGTGGCATGGATGGGTGCAAAGAAGGCATCCTCCATGATAGCCTGATTACCTACAAGTAATTGCAAAACGTAATCCGGGCGGTCGGGAACACCGGCCGTCCGGACACACACAAATCTAAATCTCAACACCTTTACTAACATCCATGAGAGGGTGGCCATTTTACGCTGAGAACTCAGTTGTCATCGACGCCCCAAAGTCAGAGGTCTGGAAATCGATAAGCTCACCAGGCAATCTAAACGACTCTCATCCTTTCTGTCTAGAGAACACTGTTCAGAAGTGGCCCGGTGAAGGATCAGTTGACACACTGGAGTATCTCAATGGATTCATAATTGTGAGAAAGTTCCAGTCTTGGAACGAAGGAGAGGGCTATTCCCTTTTGATAGGGCGAGAGGGGGGAAAGCAGTCATTCGTTGAATGGTCACTCTCAGAGATCAATGAAAAAAGAACGATCCTCAATATCAGAGTTCATCCTCATCTTCTCTCCGATTGGAACAGAATTACCGCATCTCTGGCTTATCTTTTCTACATCAGACCCAAGCTGAAGAAATACCTCTACTCAGTTACCAGAGGATTCGAGTGGCATATCGAAAACAGGAAGAAAATCCCGAGGAACCACTTTGGTGAGCATTCATGGTTCTCATAGCCGTTCTCTTGTGATTCGACCATCTTCAAATGTATAGAACAATGGCTTACCAGTAGGAATCTCAACTGTGACAATGTCCTCGGGGCTTATTGACTCAATATGCATGACGATAGACCTCAGAGAGTTACCATGTGCTGAAACGAGCACATTCTTTCCCTCTTCTAGATCTCCCATTATCATCCCGGTGAAGTAGGGAACGGTCCTTGCTGCATTCATTTTCAGACTTTCACCACCAGGCGGAGGGATATCGAATGATCTCCTCCAGATGTGCACCTGCTTTGCACCGTGTATCTCTGCAGTCTCTGCTTTGTTCAGCCCCTGTAGGTCCCCATAGTGTCTCTCGTTCAGCAGCTGATCCCTGAATACTGGGACTTCTCCAGAAACGGTGTTTCTACTCATGATTATGTCGGCTGTTCTCTGAGCTCTCTTGAGTCCACTAGTGTGGACTACGTCGAATCGTATACCCGAAAGAAGATCGCCAGCATCCTCGGCCTCCTTGACACCCCTATCGGAGAGATCGACATCAGTCCATCCGGTGAATCTGTTCTCAGCGTTCCATACTGACTGGCCATGCCTGATCAGAACGAGCCTCCCCATTCGAATTCCTCAGACTGTATGACTTTCCCTG
>DALF01000015.1:0-2230 GCA_002499345.1 Euryarchaeota archaeon UBA170
CACATTCTCCCCCGCCACTCCACCTGCTCGCCTCACTATGAGCGGGTAACACACCGCCTTCAAACTATGTCTCAGAAGGGGGCCATAAGAGTACCGGGAGGGAATCCTTGCGTAATCGTTGAAAGCCGACTTGCTTCCGTCGAGTTGGGAGACTGCTTATGCCAGATGATACTAAACCCGAAATCGACTGGGATTCACTGACATTCAGCTTCACTGAGACAGACAGGATGTACATGGCGAAATGTGAGATTGGTGGCGAATGGGAAAAGGGGATGATGAAGGATTTCGAGGACTTGGTGATCTCTCCCGCGGCAGGTGTTCTGAACTATGGGCAGGGGCTGTTCGAGGGACTAAAGGCACAGAGGGCCTCAGATGGTAGCATAGTTCTCTTCAGACCAGAGCAGAATGCCAGACGGGCTCAAGAGGGAGCGCGCAGACTTGGAATGCCTCCGGTTCCTGAGGAGATATTCCTCGACGCGGTCATTAGTGCTGTTAGAGAGAATTCGAGATGGGTACCTCCGATGGGCAAAGGGGCCTTGTACATCAGACCTCTTTTGATGGGCAGTGGTCCAATCCTTGGGGTCGCGCCCGCGCCTGAGTACACTTTCCTTGTATTCACATCCCCGGTGGGGCCATACTTCAAGGGAGGGATCACACCCACCTCTCTGAGAGTCTCCGATAAATTCCATAGAGCCGCCCCCGGGGGCTCTGGAGGCGTCAAGGCGATAGGAAATTATGCTCCTGGGATGATTCCATCGAAGATGGCTAAGAAAGAAGGGTATTCCGAGATTATCTATCTGGATGCAGTCAATCACAGGTACATAGAGGAAGTCGGGGCCGCGAACTTCTTCTGTGTGAAGGATGGCGTGGTATCAACTCCGGAACTGACAGGAACAATACTGCCCGGAGTCACTAGATCCTCAATTATTGAGTTGGCTTCAGCGAGAGGATATGAAGTTAGAGAGGAGAAGGTTGACGTGGAATACGCAATGGAGGCAGATGAGTGCTTTTGTGTTGGAACGGCCGCGGTGGTTTCCTCAATCGGAAAAATCGAGTATGACGAGAAGGTATCGGAATTCAATGGAGGGGAGGTCGGCCCTGTTACTAGGCAATTGTATGAGGAGCTGACTGCGATTCAGCAAAGACGCGCTACTGATGAATTTGGCTGGATTGTTGTAGTAGAGTGAGAGATTCTCACTGGGGCAACATAATTGTGTAACCTCTCGGCCGCGCTGAATATGAAGACCGGGTCAATGCTTGTCATCGTGATGATGCTATCATTTTCAGGATTAGGGTGTATTCACACTAACAGTGGAGCTGGGAGCTCTGAAGTAAATACAGATACCGATACTGGTATCTTCGTCACTGGCCCTGATGGGGAGTCGCTAGACATTCCACCTCTCCCATTGGATTTCGTCTTCAGTGATGTGGGTGAAGAGGGTGCTGAACCGAGCATTGGAATCACCTCTAGTGGTTGTATTTTCTTCATAGCATTCGAGAAGGTAATGAGGTCTTGCGACTTCGGACAGTCGTGGGAGGAAGTAACTGGTCCTGAGTGCTCATTCACGACTAGTGACCCATATGGATGGGTTGATCCTGTGACTGATCGTATCTTCAATGTCCAGATGCAGGGCCTTGAAACATCTTGGATATGCTGGAGCGATGACGATGGCGAGAGCTGGCTGGGTAATCCTCACGATTCCGGGACCACTCCATTGAATGATCACATCAAGCTCGCAACCGGACCGTGGACTAGTAGCGGATATGGAATAGGTGGATCCCTCTCCCAGACGTTCTATGACCAGGCTGTCTACTATTGCTACAACAAGGGAGTTGGCATTTTCTGCTTCACAAGCTTCGATGGTGGGGCCACATTCGAGGCAGGTGGACAGATATTCGGATTGGCTACCTCCAATGGTGGCCTACATGGCGCAATCACAAGTGCGCCAGATGGTACTGTATACGTCACACCCAGAGTTGAGACCCCCACAGTTATTGTATCCAAGGATAATGGATTCAGTTGGGATGAGTATACAATGGGGGAGGACGCAGGGACGCCCTATCCAAGAAAGAACTCAGAGGTTGCTACAGATACGCAATCCAATGCATACCACATATGGACTGGGGCTGACGAGGGAGTTTACATGTCAAGGAGCATAGACTCCGGAGAGACGTGGGAGCAGACTAGTGTCCGAATAAGTCCTAAGGAAGTGATTTCCACAACATTCCC
>DALF01000015.1:2609-7031 GCA_002499345.1 Euryarchaeota archaeon UBA170
AACTCCAGTGAGCTGGGAGAGCCTGACATCGATGGAGAGAATTGGACTGGCAATGCTCACTTCGCCACAACAAACGTTAGCTACTATCTTTACATAACCTACAGCCTGAATGCACTGGATGAATTTCCTGTTTTTCATACTGTAAGAGTGTCTCCAGATCCAGTTCAGATTGGTAGTATCTGTCTCAATAGCGGAGATTGCCGTGATATTGGCGGATCGAACAGGAATCTTCTGGACTTCAATGACTTGCACATAGATAGGGAGGGGAGGGTCTACGTAGCATTCGCAGATGGGTGCATAGACTCATGCGCCACTGATTTTAACTCGACTGCAGAGGACTCCCGAAGCAGGCTGGGTTCCATGTACTACCTTGGGAGTGGCCCTAGTCTTTACGACTCAGTGGGTATGCTGGAGAGTCCTTTCTGATCAGGGATGGAACAAGAAAGCGGCCCCTAGAACTAGGTAAGTGCCTAGTAGCATAGCTCCCTCGAGCCAATTTGATTTACCGTCAGCGGCTATGATATTGACTATCAGGACAGCAAGAAAGGCAGATACCGTCTCTAGCATACCAAAATCAAATGTCATAGGAACTCCTAGTATCCATGACACCAAGATTATGAGAGGTGCCACGAAAACAGCAATCTGGGTCGAAGAGCCCATAGAAATAGCGAAGGAAAGATCCATCTTGTCCTTGCCCGCGACTACCACGGCAGTGAAGTGCTCTGCTGCATTGCCAAATAGAGGAAGCAGGATTATTCCTATGAACAAGTGAGGTAGCTCAAGGTCGTCAGCCGCGTACTCGACAGAATGGACCAGAATCTCCGCCATCCAGGATACTAGAATTGTAGCTACAACCAGGAGGATAGTTGCATCTCGCTTGCTCATCTCTGGAGCCTCGTGATGATGTGTTTCAGTAGCGAACAGGTCCACATGAGACCTGAATTGGAAGTAGAGGAATAGTCCGTATAGTGCCAGTAGTACGATTGCTGCTACGTGACTTAGTTGTTCGACGCCCTCTTCCCCCTCAATTCCACCGACCGTTGAGTTGAACACGGCTGGAATAATCAGAACAATCATTGCCAGTAGCATTAGCGAGCCGTTTGAGCTAACCTGAGAGTCAGAGAACTTCTGCTCCGGGTAGTTTATCCCCCCCCACAAGAACGCTAAGCCCATGACTAGAAGCAAATTCCCAAGGATACTGCCAATTAAGCTAGCTTGAACAAGGTTGATCATGAGTTCTTCGGTTGCAAGTCCTTCGAGTGTCGATGTGTCGGCTTGAGATGCCGCATAAATCGCAAGTAAAGCAATAATCATCTCAGCTGCATTTCCGAATGTAGCGTTGAGTAATCCCCCTAAGGATTCTGATGTATAGAGTGCAATCTCTTCCGTTGCCCTGCCCATCAAGAATGCAAGAGGCATGATCGCTACCAATGAGGAGAAGAATGCGAGTGACTGGTCATTGGCGATGTATGCGAAGTAGAAAGTGATTGGAATCGCCAGCAGTAGGACGTTTAGTTTACTATCTCGGGGGTCCATAGCACGAACCCAATTTATCTCGGATGACATGTTCTTCGTATTATCCAGCGGCCCATATGAGGTGAATGTTACGCCTCAGCAGGAGCTTTCATTGCTTCTCACTAGGGCCGCGATGTATGCAAGGCATGCGGAGGCTAGCACTGACTGGGACCCCGGCAACCGGCAAGAGTAGTGTGTGTGCACTCCTCGACAGCGGTGATTTCGATATCCTCACAGTGAGGGGGCTTGCTGTAGAAAACGATTGTATCGGAGAAGTTGATGCCAGTGACGATGCTCGTCCTATAGACCTCGAGATGCTCTCAGAGGCACTTGAAGAATTATGGATTGGGCCACCAGAAAAAATGACTATTATAGATGGTCATCTTTCTCATTTACTTCCCGTAGACGGTGTTGTCTTACTCCGTTGTAGGCCAGACATACTTCGTGGCCGTCTGGATGAGCGTGGCTATCATAATACCAAGTCTGAGTCTAATGTAGAGTGGGAATTCATCGGAGGGGCATGGAATGAGTATGACTCCTCGGTTCCATGGACAGAGTTTGATACCTCGGAGAATTCTGCCGGGTCCATTGTTCAACTGATGCGGACGTGGATATCAGATGGCTTCAAGCCTAAGACACCCGACTCGGGTATAGACTGGATTGAACAGGGGGCTGTCTAATGTTCGAGAAGATGAGGGAAAGATGGACGAAGGCGATACAGCCACTTGTTGTCAGGATGGGTAGTTTGGACCCGAGTGTACTGACCTGGGCGAGTCTAGGAATAGCTATCGCCTCTTTCTATCTAATTTCGCACGCCAGTAATGACCGGACTGGATCCTTCTGGATTGTAGGAGGTGTTTTTCTCATCCTAGTCGCAGGTATCCTAGACGCTCTAGATGGCGCTTTGGCGAGACATCAAGGAACCGATGGCCCGTATGGGGACTTCCTAGATCACACAATCGACAGGATAGTAGATGTTGGACTACTGGTCGCCATAGGGATGAATGCCAGTTTTGTGGATGACTACAGTACTGGGCTAATGGCGGGTCTACTGACCCTATTCGGATCTTACATGGGAACTCAGGCACAATCTGTGGGCGTTGGCAGGATTTACGGAGGGTTCTCTCGTGCAGACAGGATGGTTCTGACAATTGTGGCCTTGTTGGCGGTCTCTTGGCAGGCCTACACTGGGGCGGCAGGAATATCTGTAGATTCCATGCACTGGATAATGGGAGTATTCAATCTCGGAAACAGTGAGATTAATGGTATGACTTTCGCCCTAGCTATATCTGCTTGGGGCGGTGTTTACACATTCATGATTAGATTCCTCAAGACTCGTACTCAGTTACTCTGATGGCAAAGCTTGGCGCCCCTGTAAATGGCGATATGGCGTGTGTCATTTGGGGTAATGGTTATCCTCTGTAGTACTCGCCTCGACTCCGTGAAGCATCTCATCAATAGAGTTCTAGAGCTTGATGAAGAGTCTGAACTGCCCACGGGGCGTATAGATACAGAGAGTGATCCAGAGCTACAGAGCCTACTGATGTCTCTGCAACCTAAGATTAGAGTCTTCGGTTGTGGCGGATGCGGTTCCAACACTGTAGCCAGACTAGAGCATGAAGATCTGTTTGATGATGACTACGTCAGAGGCATAGCCGTGAATACAGATGCGCAACACTTGTTGCGAGTCGCCGTCCAAAATAAGATCCTGATAGGAAGATCAGCGCGAGGCAGGGGCGCTGGAGGGGATCCCGAGAAAGGTGAGCAGGCGGCCTATGAGTCTGAGAAGTCGTTGAAGGCAGAGATCGAAGCATGTGATTTGGCTTTCATCACAGCCGGGCTCGGAGGAGGCACTGGAACAGGTAGTGCCCACGTTGTAGCCAGGCTGGCTCGTGCGGCAGGAGCCTTGACAATTGCAGTGGTCAGCTATCCTTTCCTTTCCGAAGGAGCGTTAAGGAGGCAGAATGCTGAGTGGGGGCTAGAGAGGCTAAGAGAGGTATGTGACACCGTTGTGGTTCTTCCAAATGAAAGGCTACTGGAGGTCGACGGGGTCAGGGAGTTACCACTAGATGCGGCATTCAGGGTAGCCGACGAGCTACTAATGCGGAGTATCAAGGGAGTGTCGGAAATGATTGCAAAGGAAGGAGTTGTCAATCTTGACTTCCAAGACCTTCGGTCTGTAATGGAGAATGGAGGAGGGGTTGCGATGATAGGGCTTGGTGAGGCCAGAGGAGAAGGAATGGCCGCAGCGGCCACGGAGGAGGCATTGCAGTCTCCGCTGCTTGATATCGATGTGTCTGATGCGAGAGGTGCCTTGGTCAACGTTGTGGGCGGACCCAGTCTTTCACTGGGCGATGCCGAGTCGTGTGCCAAAATAATCAGAGATAAAATCAATCCATATGCTAGGATAATTTGGGGAGCGACAACCGATCCATCGATGGGAGATGGGATTAGAGTCTTACTTGTTCTCACAGGAGTAAAGAGCGAACAGATTCATGGTGCGGCATTGCATACTCAGATGAGGAATCTGCGGAGTCGGACCGTGGAGTTCATTGGGTAGGTCCTTTGAGAGCTCTGCTGAACTCGTCCGCTGTGCTTAAATGAGGCTCGTCGGTCGGGAGACCGCTTTGAGGTTGAACTATGGGTGTTGAAAGTTCCAATGTTGGTGTAGTAGAGGACACTGTACAAGGGTGGCAGGATGGCATAGAAGGCAGGATAAAGGGCCTTCAGACTGGATCATATGCTAGAATTTTGAAGATGGCAAGAAAGCCCTCGAAGCAAGAGTTCAGGCAAACCGTCATAGTTTGTGGAATTGGGATGCTCGTACTCGGACTGATAGGATTCGTTATGCTTTGGGGTATGGACACTTTGTTGCCTGACTTCTTCAGCTGGTTAACAAATTAAGGA
>DALF01000024.1 GCA_002499345.1 Euryarchaeota archaeon UBA170
GCCTACGAGCCCAAGGCGACTGGAACTCCATTCAGGGGCATAGACATCAGGAAGGTATCAGTATGGATATTCCTAATGTCTGAGATGATGGTCTTCACCTCACTGTTCAGTACTTACATGAGGTACAGATTCGGTATTGAGTCTTGCGAGTCAGTTTTCGAGTCAGGACAGTGGGTAGAGGGAACATCAGTTACCTGCTTCGAGCCAGCAGGCCACCTCATATCTTCATCGTGGTTCCACATAGCACCCGGGGCGATAAACACCTTCGCCCTCATAGTTTCCTCATTCACCGTGGTTCAGGCATTGAGGTATGCTAAGAAGGTGGATTTGGATCATAAGGTAAGAACGAAGCTAGTTACTAGGTATTTGGGAGCTACAACTGTACTAGCGATTCTCTTCCTGACTCTAAAGATGATTGAGTGGTTCATAGGATTCCCCCTTCCAGAATTCCTCGCAGAGTACAATCACGGAGATACCACAATCAAGTCCCTATATGCCGAAGGATACCTAATCAATGCCGATAGTTATCAGCACCATTACTATGACACTGCATACTTAGCCGATCATGGCCATGGGATCTCTCATGATACCGAGCTCTATGCGATGATGGAGTCTGGAACCCACTCTGGAGGACAGATGATGGCTAATATCAGGGTCAGTGCATCCACTTTCTATGTAACAACAGGCACTCATGGGGTCCACGTACTTGGTGGAATAATCGGACTAATGTACATGACATTCAAGGCTAGCAGGGGAGGCTATACTCCTGAAAATGCTGTTTCAATAGAGTATTTCGGACTCTACTGGCACTTCGTTGATCTAATATGGGTCATCGTATTCCCGTTCTTCTATCTGTATTGAGGTGATAAATTGGCGCATTATACTATACTTGGAAAAGACCCATACTGGATGAACTTCATTGGTTTGATGGTATTAACCCTGATTGAAGTGGTTGCTGTGGGGTTCCATCTCCCAGATGAGCGAATTTTCATATTCAGCAACTACACTCTGATGATACTAACTGTTGTAGCTATTCCGAAATTCATTATGATAGCGCTGATATTCATGCACTTGTATGGAGAAGAGGATTCAGGCATTCTTACAGTGACAGCATTGTTCCCATCATTCTTCATAATCATAATGATCCTATTCATTGGTTTGACTCATCCCGAGGCTACAACTGGCCTTCCAGCATGGTGCAGACCCGGAACCTACTGATGGAAAGGTTTCATGGCCAGTACCTATTCGCATACTCGCTGCAGACGTCGCTTAGCCTGGTATAGCGCCGGATTTGAAATCCGGTGTCCTTGTGACTCGGGAGTTCAAATCTCTCCGTCTGCGCCATCAAATTATCCATTCTTCACTAAGTTAGGGGGATCTGTTCCGCCTCTAACATTCAGGACATTGGCATGGAAGTCAAATTTGACAGGAGTAGTCATTGAGATCTCACCATCCAAGCTGATGAATAGAGGAGGATCATGCCCATGCTCTTCTGTGGGCTTACCATTCTTGTCCAACGCACTAATCTCAAACCTCCTACAAGATTCCATGGTTATCTTACCCCACTTCCCCACATGCTTACCTTTCTCTAGAGGTCCCATGACCCTGAGCATCTGACTCTTCGAGAGTCCAAAACCTAGGACGATTTTGGAACTGTCACCAAAAGGATGCATTCCAGGGGCTACCTTGTAACCTCCTCCAAAAGTCTCTGCTTGCATCATAGCGAAAAGTCCGGTTAGATCCACTTTCCTACCGGGCTCGTCATCAACCTTGATCCACGCCATTTGACTCTTCCAGCCAAGAATAGCTTTTATCGCTAGGAATGTATATTTCTTCTGACCGCTTATCCATGAGAAGTGGCCCTCATCCTTCATCCTATTGATTGAGGATGTCACACCGCCATCACACTCTAGAAAACACCAACGTACAAGATTCTCCTTTCTAGAAGGGGTTCCAGTAGCAGGATAGTGTTTGGGAGAGGGAATGCCCGGGTATTCCGGAGCCCTCAGGCCCTCAACTCTTATCCCCCCTACGGAATAGTCTACTCCCTCTTTCAGTATTGAAATGGCTCCTTCTATGTCATTGAGAGGTACTCCAATTGATCTAGCAAAATCATCACCATTCCCCATTGGAATAACTCCAAGCCTCATGTCAGAGCCACGAATGCCGTTAGCAACTTCATGAACAGTTCCATCGCCCCCCACTGCTACAACCAAATCGTAGTCACTTCCTCTCAAATCACTGGAAATCTCTATCGCGTGCCCCTTTCCTGCTGTCATGAAGACCTCAAAATCTATTCCTGAGGATTCCAGAGACTCTTCCACTTTGTGAAAAATTTTCCCTAGCTTACCGTCTCTGGCATTTGGATTGACAATACACGCCACTCGTGTCACATGCTAGCGAGTGCTAGCATAGGACTTCATACTGCCGAAGCAAGATATGATAGCGAAGGTAGTATCGCGATTAGGCATAAATGGGCCAAGATGACCGATTCATGCGTCTCGCGCTTGAGCTAGGATCAAGAGGTGGGCACAAGGTGCTACCCAACCCTAGAGTCGGTTGTATACTAGTGAGGGACGGAGAGGTAATTGCAGAGGGGTGGCACGATCATATTGGGGGGTTACATGCTGAGCAGATGGCTATAGCGGATGCAGAATCCAGAGGGGTACCTACTCAGGGCTCTACTGCATTCGTCACTCTAGAACCATGTAATCACTTCGGCCGAACCCCTCCTTGTACTGAGGCACTACTATGGGCTGGAATAGAGAGGGTCGTAATAGGTTCCATGGATCCAAACCCAACTGTTAGGGGAAATGGGGCAGATTCACTAGAGAAGAATGGCGTAAAAGTCAGTACTGGAATACTAGAATCTGAATGTAACCAGCAAATGAGGCCATTCATGCATTGGTGCGAGAATAGAAGACCATTCGTTACAATCAAGGCCGCTTTGGATTCTAATGGATTCACTGATTGTGGCATAGATATGGAGCCAGTACGATTCTCTTCAAGGGAATCTCTCGGTCTCGTTCACGAACTTAGAGCCGAATCAATGGCTATTCTCGTAGGAGTTAACACAGTACTCAGAGACAATCCCTCTCTCACTGTAAGGGGAGTTGAAATGGGTCCCAGAAAACAGCCTTTGAGAGTTATTATCGATCCAAGTTGCAAGGTTAAGGACAGTCACAGAGTAATGTCTGACAGAGAGTCAGAAACCCTCCTTATTCATACCTCAGAACCGGGGGTGCAAAGAGACCATGAACACGTTGAGAGACTGGTGATGGCGGATTCGGATGGTGAAATTCCAATATCTCGTATCCTTGATATGCTGGGTGACAGAGGAATTCAGACTCTGTTGGTGGAAGGAGGAGCTGATACTTGGAACAGATTCATCAAATCCGGTTTCGTAGACATGGCGCATATATGTAGATCCCAAATCGAATTAGAGGGGGCAAGGGGTGCTTTTGATGAAGGCACTCTCAAAGAATGCGGCCTCACTAAGATACAGACATTCACTTCCGGAGGAGACGATATCACTCGCTGGGGCAAGTAGTGGTGGGCGATACAGGATTCGAACCCGTGTCCTAGCGTCCGAAGCGCCAGATGATATCCAGACTACACCAATCGCCCAACCATAGACGATGGCTCTTCCATTTTCAATCCGCCGGATGACAGACCACAATTACTCTCACTAGGCTCTTGTGAACCCTAACAGGACAGAAAAGATGAACATTCCATCCTGCATCCTCTATTTTTCCTAATAAATCTGACCACTTTCTCCCCATAACTATTGAATCATCAGCATTTTCTAATGTTAATGAATCAGGCCCAGATGGAAGCATAGTAGAAACTACTCCTCGCCCATCTATTTTTTTCGCCTCTCTGAGAACACTGAGAAAAATCTCTAATGAATCGTCAGATTTCCAAGAACTCCTCCCATAAGGTGGATCGAAGACAAATGAGCAATCCTGCCTTTTTCCCCATAATTTAGAGAGTTCGGATGCATCCCATTTCTTCACTATACCATCCTTCTCAAGCCATCTTAGATTTTCTCTAGTGCCCTTGACCATTCTAGAGTCCAAATCACTAGCTAGGACCTCTATATCCTGTAATGCGGCCTCTATTGCTATTCCTCCTGTTCCACAGAACGGATCAACTACTGTCCCGATTTCTCTTCCTTGAATATTCGATAACGATATCAGAAGTCTGGCTTGTCTAGGCTCCAGCGATACTGGCTTGAAGTAAGGTCGCTCTGTTGGAGATCTACCTGAGAAATCTTCCTTGGACCAGTCCCTAATGCTCAACCCCCATACGACCATTATATCTCTAAAAACAAAAGGTTCTGGATGGGAATCTCCCTCATTAGAGCCAGCAATAATGATGGTAATTTCATTAGACGGAGTTTCTAAATTGACCTCTCTCCCACTAGAAGAAACAACTCTTCCTACTGCCTCTTCAAACCTCCTACTACTAATCGAATTGGGGAGCTCACCTATCTTCCTAGTTCGAACAGCAAAATCTCCCTCGCCAATATTCTGAATACCCCAATCTCCAATTTCCTGGCAGAGTAAATCCTGGAATTCCAAAGAATCTGGAAATCTAGAATGACCTCCTAGAAGTAGCACCTCGTCCAGAAGTGCTGACTTGGATAATCTTGAGATATCTTCATCTCCTGTATCACAAGTGACGATACGATGATGTAAGGTATTGACATCTCCCAGTAAAGCCCTCATTTCCTCTCTGAAGAGCCAAGAATGCCATCCTATTCCAACCAACGCAAGACTCAGCATGCTCCCCTCCAGTCGATGACTAGAACTTCAACCCTAAATGCCTTGACATGCCCCCGATAGCGAGGATGGTGGGAAATGGGCTGTAATCTCAAAGACTTGGCTCCTGCTAAGCCTATCGAAATAAGCGATTTATCTGGACAGAGGGTGGCTATAGACGTCTTCTTGAACGCGTACCAGTTCATCACTTCCATGACAGGAGAGGACGGTAAGCCACTATCTTACAATGGTAAGCCAGTATCTCATCTGATGGGCTTCCTTGACAGGGCATCAATTCTTGTTTCAGAGGGAATAGACCCTATTTTCGTATTTGACGGTAAACCACATGATCTCAAGCGAGCTACTCTGAATGACAGGAAAACAAGGAAAATCGATGCTAAGAGCAAGTGGGAGAATGCAATTACAGAGGGAGACATGTCCGCGGCCAAGAAGTTAGGTCCGCAAACAGCAGAATATACTCCTGAAATGGTTGCAGAGACAAAACGACTCTTCGATTGCATGGGGCTGGTATGGATTGATGCGCCTATGGAAGCCGAAGGAGCAGCGGCAGTAATGTGCAGGAGGGGAATCGTTGGAGCAGTCGCTAGCCAGGATTGGGATACCCTTGTGTACGGATCCCCTTTCATGATAAGAAATCTCACCGCTCATGGGACGAGGAAGTTTGGAAGGGTAATGCAGGCTGAAATGATATCTCTGGGTGAGATGCTAGAAGGCCTAGGAATATCTCACAGCCAACTAGTTGATTTGGCAATAATGATTGGAACTGACTTCCATCCGGGGATTAAGGGAATTGGTCCAAAAACAGGTCTGAAGTTAATCAAGGAACATGGAAATATGGAAGGAGTCTCTTCCGTAAAGGGATTTGAGCTACCAGATAACCTAGAACAGATAAGGTCACTATTTCTGAACCATCCAACCGGTGATGGCCCTGTTCCTCATTCTAGGCCCGCAATCGAGGAAGATTTGATCCAGTTCCTACAGATTGAGAGGGGCTTTGGCGATGGAAGGATGAAGAGGGCCTTGGATAGGCTAAGCTCCGTGGGTAAATTGAGATCCAAGAGCAGACCAACACTGTTTGACTTCTGATTTGTTGCGTCCACCCCGGGGACTGAACGCCCCCGGGATGTCCTGTCTCCAATGGCAGTAGCCATCAGGCCGAACGAAAAGAGACAGCTAAATCAAGTCGCTGTTCTCTAAATCGTCAGGAATACCGTCGCCATCATCGTCATCATCTAGATGATCGTCGATGCCGTCGTTGTCGTGGTCAAATTGACCAGTCATATCCCAACCATCGTTCTGTTCAAACCAGTCAGATAGGCCGTCGTTGTCGTCGTCGTTGTCGAAGGCGTCTGTAAGCCCATCATTATCATGATCGTACCTCCAGTCACCCACGACACCATCGGCTTCGTCGACATCTAGGATGTCATCGTTATCATCGTCAGTGTCGACACCGTCATCCATCCCGTCATTATCGTGATCTCGCGAGTAATCCTCGCCATTCGGTCCAATGTCGTTCCAGTTGTCAATGCCGTCGTTGTCGATATCGAAGTCCAAGTTGTCACTTATGCCGTCGTTGTCGTGATCGTAGATGTCAGTATTGGGGTTTCCATCGTCGACTTCATCTTGGTCGGCAATTCCATCACCATCATCATCATCATCTTCAGCGTCGTCGATACCATCGTTGTCGTGGTCTTCCGGACTTGCGTCTTGGGAATCTGGGATGCCATCATTGTCATCGTCATTATCCAAGTCGTCTGGAATTCCATCTCCATCGTTGTCGTTTTCTCCGTTCTGGTTCTGATTGTCAAGCTGCTGATTTTGCTGCTGGTCTGACTGCTGGGTCTGTTGACCTTGGCTATCGCCTTGGGTTTG
The DNA here is from genome assembly GCA_002499345.1 of Euryarchaeota archaeon UBA170. Taxonomy (GTDB): domain Archaea; phylum Thermoplasmatota; class Poseidoniia; order Poseidoniales; family Thalassarchaeaceae; genus MGIIb-O5. The sequence continues at coordinate 6,657 of DALF01000024.1, forward strand.
GCCCTGTTGCTGCTGGTTCTGACCATTCTGGTTGTTACCGTTCTGGTCCTGACTCTCTTGGTCGCCTTGCTGGCCACTTTGTTCGCCTCCCTGCTGCTGTCCTTGCCCATTGTCCTGCTGTTGTCCCTGTTGGCCTTGTTCGCCATCTTGTGACTGCTGTCCATCTTGACCGGACTGGCTTCCTTGGTCCTGACCCTGGCCTTGTTGACCCTGGCCCTGACCTTGGCC
>DALF01000041.1 GCA_002499345.1 Euryarchaeota archaeon UBA170
ACAAGATTAGGCGAACCATTGATGCGCCATGACCAGTTCGCAACACCGATATATATGGCGAAAACCACCAGTCTAGCAAAGGTCGACTCAGGGACTCTGGCTAATATTTCGATAGTCTTGTTCGTTGGGGTCCTTGCAATTGTGCACCTCAAAGCCGTAATCCAACCACTAGTCGTTGCAACTCTTATTTTCTTCCTTATCAGGCCGCCGGCACAATGGTTAGAGGAGAGGCTCGGAGGGCATCCTCTGGTGGCGTATGGAGTACTAGTTTCGACAGTGATGGGATTCCTGCTATTCGCATCAAACTCGATGTATGCGAACATGCAGAACTTCTCCAATGAAGCTCCCGAACTGCAAAAATCTCTAGAAGACAAGATTGCATGGCTCGAGGATCTATCCATATTTGGATACCAACCCAATACTGCCGCTCTTACTGAACTAGTCACTATCGATACAGTGAACACATATGCCGCTGGTTTTGTCGGTACGATAGCCGGATTCACCACTGGCTTGGTCACAGTACTAATTTTCCTGCTATTCATAATTCTGGAGGCTGAGACGCTCCCAAAGAGGATCAAAGCCGCTTATCCAGAAGACGTGGAGAGAGTTATGTCAGTTGCCGCCGGGTCAGGCGAGGGAATCAATACATATGTGGTCACTAGAGCCTCCGTAGCGTTCGGTCAAGCTGTAGTGGCAGCTATAGTCCTCTCCTACTTGGATATCCCATTCGTCTTCTTGTGGGCATCAATTACATTTCTGATGGACTTCATCCCGTACGTTGGAGCCCTGCTATCAATAATTCCACCAATTCTCCTCGGGCTCATCGTTCTCCCACAAACTACAGCACTATTGCTAATCGCACTCTTAGTTGCCAATCAACAGATTTGGGGAGGCATAGTCGAGCCACAGTTAGCAGGTCAGCGACTTGATATGTCCCCAATAGTACTCCTTCTACTAGTGGCCTTTTGGGGATGGGCATGGGGAATAATGGGAATGGTTCTCGGAGTCCCACTAGCGGTAATCATGAAGATAGGACTAGAAAGCGATCCAAGAACACGGCCTATTGCAATAATGCTGTCCAGAAACCCAGATACTAAATCAAATTGAGTCATTCACAAATATGGCCATGGGGGCATCGGAGCTCACCGTTACCAAACTACCCATCCCCTCATTGCTAAGTCCTCTAGTTGAGAATGAAAGAGCCTCATTGTCCAATGTCCATTTTCCCCCTGTTACCGAAGTACTCATGCTGGGGGTCAGAGCAAAGACTGAGAATTTCTGCCCCACTAAAATATGCATTTCGAACCCCCCGTTGGAGGGACTGGAAAAATAGAGGACTCCAGATTCAAAGTGAATCCTGATCTTCATCCCATCCGGTGCCTCTGTAAGAGAGGCCATGGAACCGAAAACATGTCCATAATCACCTCCCTCCACTCCAATAATATCCACCTCCATAATTCCAATCGAATTGACGTACTCCAGAGCTTTAGAAAGGTCACTCCTATCCTGATTCGGCAAGACCTTCATCTTGCCAGTCCAAGAAGAGACATCTATGGAATCCATGTCCCCCAGGGCTTCTGAAACCTCAAACCCCATTGATTCGGCCTTATCGGCCCCTCCATCTACTCCGTAGATTAGAACCTCTCCTGCAAGAGCCCTATCAACAGTAGAGGCATCAGGAAGGACGCCATTACACCAAAGAACGACCCTCATCTCATCACCGCTTTCTAGCAGTCACTTTACCTTCCACGACCAAATCTACATCTTCAAGCTCAATGGTGGGTTTTAGCATAACTCCTCTAATCTGATAGCCCACTCTAGATGAACCTCCAAGTGAGGAGTTATCGCCAATTGCGACATATGACGACCCTCTAACTACTTGATCCTCTAGCTGACTGCCAGAAAGATGTGATCTTGCATTCATACCGAAACCGAACTCTGCCAGAGTTCCTACCTTATCAATCTGAGAGGCTTTCACAATTCCCCTGATTGAGTCCATCTTGGAGATCATACTTTCTGCATGCTCCCCTCCTGAGATATTGATTACATTACCATTCTCAATTAGTAGGACTACTGGCTCCTCGACAATCTCTCCATCCAGAGAACCATCAATCACAATCTTTCCATTCGCAGAGCCTTCCCTAGGGAGAACGAAGACCTTGCCGGTCGGAAGATTAGTGATTTGCCCAGGCCTATTGCAAATCCCGTTGTCCTCTAATATCCATCTCGCCCCAGTGCTGAATGTCAAATCAGTACCAGAAGAAGACTTGATCCTGACTGATGTCCTCTTTCTAAGTAATGCATTCAGTCCCGAAATCTCCTTTTTCATGGCACCATAGTCTGCAGTCATACCGCCCCTGGCTAGTATTTCAGATGTAATCCCCGGCATCGATGCTATCCTCGCATTCTCCCTAGAAGCGTTTCTTCTAGCCCTTGAGTGGGTCAAAGAGCTCTTAGTAGCTATCAGCACCACATCTTGTTGCCTCATCAGCTCAGCCACTGGGTCAGGAGGCTCAGCCCCCTTCTTATGAGAGTGAGGCATCATCATCAGAAGAACTCTGTCAGTCACTTCTGCGGCGGCCTCATAGAGTGACTGACCTACTTCAGAACAATCCGGGTCAGTCACTATCAAAACATGTTCAGACGGTCTAATCTGCATACAAGTCCTGACTACGGATCTGGAAGCTGTTAGCATAGCCTCAGCCAGCTCATTCGCATTTGAGTTAATATCTAGGCTCTCTTCTCCCATCCGCTTCGTCTCTCGGAGAAGGTCGTCATTCAAGGACACTCCGAATGTCAAATCAACTCACCAAGCCAGTCAAAGAGGGGAATCTCCTGCGATATACGATGCGTGGGGTACTTACTGTAAGGCTCCTAAGTATGATTGCTATCCTTTCAATCATCTCTGGATACTGGCTTTCTATAGATGAATCCGACTCAGCAGAAGAAGGAGATGAGGCTTTCAATCAGCTGATAATGGCGGATTCTTTCGAGTCACAAGACGATAGCCCTGAAGAGGAACAGAACACAGATGGGGCATATGAACAAATAGAAGAAGGAGTAGAATCTACCTCAACAGAATTAGATTTGCCGAGTAATCTGATCATAGGTGGTGCAAGCACTCTCGGTACCATTATGATGGGATCGGTTTTATTTGAATTCGTCAGAGTTACTGTCTTGATGGCATTATTTTCTCCTTTACTTGCCAAGTTTAAGTCAACAAGAGACGATTTACTGACAAGAGGCCGTATACTTGGATACTTGGAGGCTAATGCTGGAATTCATTTCTCAGCATTGAGGGACGCACTAGGACTAGCAAACGGAGTCACAGCATATCACCTCCAAGTATTGGAGTCGAAAAATCAGGTTATCTCTTGGAGAGATGGCAAATTAAGGCGCTACGCAATTTCCTCAATATCTAGGGAGGAAATTGGACTTATCACGAGCCCAATAGTAGGGACCAGGCTAGCTATCCTCGATGTTTTATCCGGTTCTGGATCATTGGGATTGTCTGGATCTGACATCAGGAAGAAGACACTGATTTCCAGACAACTACTGAG
>DALF01000054.1:0-5291 GCA_002499345.1 Euryarchaeota archaeon UBA170
AGCTAGATAAGTCATCAACGAGAACATGGTGTGCTGAACCGATTACAGCAGCCTCGTTTTCTATATTCCTGACAGATCTTACAATCCTTCTCCTCTCCATCTCGAAGTCTCTCTCAGTCCACCCGGCCAAGTCCCCACCAACAAACTCAGGCGCACACAATCTCACGGCCTTCTCTTCCGTCATCGATGACATGGCGCCCCTATCGCCAATTCCTCCAATCCAGAGTGGCCCAGAAATTCTGGCGTCTCTCCGTTCAACAGGATGCGATAGCGGGAGGAGGCACGTCATCGGGAGACTACTCAAGGAATAGTTCGGGTGCAGGCCAGACTCTATTGATGCCACCACCTCTTCATAGGTAGGGGAGTGAACCCTCCACCCAAGGTTGTCCTCCACGGCATTGGCCCCCTCCCTACTCTTGCGAACTCTAGCTGATACTCTCAAATGATGTGAGTCCCAGATAGAGAGAAGGGGCTCAATACACCTATCGTGCCTAGCCGCATTACTTGCAAGACTAGCTAGCATCACCCTTAGGGCCGAGTCATGTGCGAGCCCATCAGTCCTCACTCTAGCGCCATACCTCCTCAGCATCGCGCCTCGTGAAGAACCAGTCAGAGCCGCGGTATCAGTCGCGCTGACTTCTATCACACCGCTCCTCGCTAAGGACTGAATCGCCGAATCAAGGAATGGGAGGGGGGATCCAAAGGGATCAATATCAACCCAATGCCTACCATGGGAAAGAACCAGTTTTCGAAGATCACCCACCGAACTTGATAGCTCCCCCCCGCCATGCATAGGTGGAAACTCCAAATGACTCCCCATCGCCCAGCTCAGAGCATCCGAGTCCAAGTCTGAGATAGTTACATCAAGCCGCCTTGCATTTTCTACTGGGAGCTCATTTAGCCACCTTCTTGCACGTAGCCCTCCCGCTGACAAGCCATCCAAGGCGTATACTGCCCCATCTCCAAGCATACCACTTTCCATGGCGTAGTCCAGCAGGAGAACACTCCTCGTTCTGCTTCCAGACATGGCTGGATTCAGAAATACCCCACCACTTCGTCGAGAAACCGGGCCGCTTCTCTCTGAGTCAGGTCTCTCAGACACCCTCATTAGGGTACGTCCTTCTCTATGGATTACGCCAGGCCACCCTTCTGGCTCCTCTCCCCTCATGGTATCCGGAAGCGTCCATGACAAAAGGTATTGACTGTGGAACACAATCAATAGCTATCGAACCTAACCAATGAATCGATATGGGTGACAACTCGTCCGTTATCTGTCACTGAGCCCACTATGCTAGTGCCCGCCAACCTTTCGGAAATCCACTCTAAAACTGAATCAGAAGAATCCTTAGAGACCGCGATTACCATTCCCATTCCCATGTTGAAAGTTCTATGCATCTCCTTGGAGTCCACAAAACCATTCAATGCCAGCCATTCAAACTCTGGATGAGGTGGAAGTGGATTTTCGATGTGCCAACCCAGACTGTCGTGTAGACGAAGAAGATTCGATAGACCACCCCCAGTAATGTGGGCTATCGCCTTGATCTCAGACAGTTCACAGGGACCAGCCCCTCCCCTGCACTCCAATATCAGATCGATAACTGGATTAACATAAATTCTAGTCGGGTTTAGTAACACCTCTCCTAGGCTAATCTTACCTCTAGAATCTGGAAAGCGCTCTATCTCTCTCCCCGGATGAAAGGTATCAAATGGAGCTTCCTCAAACAAAGAAAGACCGCTCCTTTCGATGATTGCTCTAACCAGGGAGTATCCGTTCGAATGAATGCCGCTACTCGGTAATCCAATTAGGACGTCGCCATTCTCTAGTCCTTCTCCCGTAATCGCCTCCCCCTTCGGAAACCAACCCAACGCAGTCCCAGACAAATCCAACTCTTTCACAATTCCCGGAAGAGTAGCTGTCTCACCGCCCGCTAATGTAACTCTTGACCTAGAGCAACCTTCCGAGAGAGACGCTCCCAATACCGCATGAACAGAAGGATCCGTTTTCGGGGTGGCGATGTAGTCCACAAATGCCACAGGCTCCGCTCCAACACATATGAGGTCATTCACGTTCATGGCTATACAGTCAATTCCAACTCCCTCCAGACGCCCCATCCGATTAGCAATCTGCAATTTTGAACCAACCCCGTCAGTGGCCAATGCCAGCCTTGAGTCTCCAAACTCAATAATCCCCCCGAAACCACCGGGAAGAGGCACAGGAGCGCCAATCTCTCCCTTCTTCCTAACGGAATTAGCCAGGGAGCCAATTAGGCTTGAGACCGCTTCAGCTTCTGAATCAATGTCCACTCCACTACTAGCATAGTCCATCGGCGCACCACTCACGATGCTCCGCACGTGTTATCGCTCATGATACTCTCGCTTGCCATGCTCAGTTATACTCGATAAAAAACAAGATTAAGAGCCGATTTCTCAAAAAACGCGTTTTTTTGACTTTTTTTTGAGAATCTCTATAACATATATACGTCGTCGTGCGGGCACTGGGACGTGAGTTTCTAATGAATAACAACAAGATGATTGCAATGATGCTTACCATGAGCATGCTGGCGGCAGCTTTCGCCGGATGCCTTGGTGGGGATGATGAAGACGACACACCTGACTGGTCCATTTCGATGGCCAGTGACGTTAGTGCCGACTTCGTGGAGTCCGCATGGGACCCCATCATACCCAACCTGAATGACGCCGATATGTGTGACGCTATCATATCAGCGATGACGAAGACTGACGAGCGAGAGCAAGTTGTCGACTTCACCAGGGCCTACTACACAAGTAGCCAGGGTGTAATCGGCGGATCTGGCGCCGCTTCAATCAGTGCCGTCGCAGACCTGAACGCAGAAGGTACCACAATTGGTGTGCAGTCCGGAACAACTTCCGACTTGTACGCACAAGAAAACCTTGGTGCCGCTACGATCAGCGCATACGACGATTTCCCTTCGGTAATCGCCGCTTTGAATAACGGCGACGTACACTACGCTATGGGTGATGCTCCTGTTCTATCCCTAGAGGGTACCTTGATGGTAACCTTCTCGGATGAGAACTTCGGTATGGCTGTCCAGGGGGACTCCTCCGGAGAGCTACTGGGCGCACTGAACATGGCAATTGGTGCTATGGTTGACTCTGGTGAGTACGACCTGATCTACGGCGCCAGTTTCGATGGTGCAGTGACCCTAGCCGATGACACCACAATGGACACAGCAACTTCCTACCCAGTACCAACTGAGGGAAGCGATCTGACAGCCGTTCTGGAGTCTGGAAGCCTAAGACTCTGCACAGACCCGTTCTACCCTCCATTCGAGAGCTACGATGACTCGGGTGCGGTAGTGGGATTCGACGCTGACATAGCACACGCTGTGGCAGACGAGATCGCAGCCCACTACATGGGAGCAGCTAACCCAATGTTCATGGCTCCTGTAGCTGATGTAGAAATCAAGATTGGAACGATGTATGATACTACTGGTGGACTTGCGTCCTACGCAACTGGTTTCGAATACGCTGTTAATCAAGCGTTTACTGATCTGAATGCTATGGACGATGGATACCACTTCGTCAACGTTTACGCGGATTCAGGCGGTGCTAACGGACAAGTAGCTACTGACGGTGCTAACAGCCTTGTTAGCGCAGGTGTCGTGGCAGTAGTCGGAGCCGCAAGCTCCGGAGCCTCGACCGCAGCTAACGCTGTTCTTTCACAAGCGGGCGTCCCTATGATATCCTTCGCTAGCACTGCTCCGAGCCTAAGTGACTCGACAGCATACCCTCATTTCTTCAGGGTAGTGCCTAGTGACGCTTTGCAGGGCGAGGCACTTGCCGACCTTGTTACTAGCCAAGGATACACAAGTACGGCCATTATCGCCCAGAACGATGCTTATGGAGCCGGTCTAGCAGATGCATTCGATGCCAACTTCGACGGTACTACATGCGCTAGGTATGACTTCAACCAGGCAGAATTCAATGCAGCCGCAATGACAACCGAAGCAATTCAAGCAGTTACGGATGCGTCGATGACATGTGACTCGGTAATCTTCATGACCTACCCTGACACAGGCGCTCAGTTCCTCGGAGCCATGTACCAAGCTGGTGCGAGCCTACCTTCATTCGGAGGAGACGGAATGGCAGGAGCCGCCGCACTGACGCCTTTCGGTGAAAACTCAGCTCTAGCAAACGGAATGATGACAACCTCCCCAAGGGCAGGCTCATCATCCGGTGACTTCCCTGCTACATGTGAAGCAGACGCGGTATGCTCGGCTGGAATATACACCTCAGAAGCATATGACGCTGTAATGATTGCAGCACACGCCGCAAAGATGGAAGACGGCGCCAACATGCACATGCACATACCCATGGTCGGGAGCGGCGATGGATATGCAGGTGCAAGCGGCACCCACGTCTTCTTGGCTAACGGAGATGTAGCTGGATCCGGATATGATGTCTGTACTTTCGCAATAGTTCCAACATACGGGGACTACGTGAACTGCATGCACACCTGGGACGCAGTAAACGGCGTCGCGGCCACACCATTCGCTGGTGTGACCGTGAAGATCGGATTCATGGGAGACGCTACCAGTCCAGCTATAGGCGAGCTTTGGCCGTCATTCCAGGCAGCAGCTGGGCTATCCGCACAGCTGGCTAACGCGATTGGATACAGTAACAATGTCCAGTTCGAGGTAGTTTTCGCTGACTCGGGATGCAATGGATATGAGACAACATCTACTGGTGCATCAGCCGCACAGACCTTGGTCGATGCAGGAGTATGGGGAGTTGTAGGAGCAGCATGCTCCGGAGCTTCCAAGGCAGCAAACGCCATACTTTCAGAAGCTGGAATACCAATGATATCCTATGCTAGCACATCCCCTGATCTGTCTGATGCTACAGCTTACCCAGACTTCTTCAGGGTAGTTCCAAGCGATGTCGGCCAGGCAGCGGCTCTCAAGGATCTCATGATCATGAACAATGAGGCCCTAACCGCTGATGGGGGAGTCGCAATTATCGCAGCTGCAGATGATTATACGGCATCCTTGGGTGATTTGTTCACCTCAGAGTGGATAGCCGCTGGAGGAGAAATATGCACAAGATCAGACTACGCCCGACCACTCACTGATGTGGCAACCGCGATCCAGTCCACATTGGACAACGGATGCGGGGCAGTCGCTCTCTTTGCATACAACTCTGATGGAGCTGCAATAATTACCGAGCTAAGTAGTAGCGCATTCGCAGGCCAGATATATGGTACTGACGGAATAGCATCAGTGACAACCGCTGACTCAATGCAGGATGATCTA
>DALF01000054.1:5709-8703 GCA_002499345.1 Euryarchaeota archaeon UBA170
ATGGGACAGTTCGCCATGGAAGCTGTTGATGCTACCACCATAATGATGTTCGCCGCTTTCACGCAGCTCGCTACCCCACAGCTCACTCCGAGCATGGCGATAGCTGCAACTGGAAATGGATGGGACGGTGCAACCGGTCCAGTAACTTTCCAAGCAAACGGTGATACTCTAGGTCAGGGCTACTGCATCGGACAGTTCTCAGTTACCGATGTAGGCGCAGATGGAGAAGGCACGGTCGCATACGATTGCGTATACGATTGGTCCTTTGACAACGGTCTAGTGGCACGTACTTGAGAAAGTTAGGATAGAAACCTTCGAAGTATAACGTAAAGCGGTGTGGCAGGGAATCCTGCCACACCGCCCAACAATTTTTGTGGTGTTGAGATTTGGTAAAATGTCCTCTTCAAAATTACAATGGATATATGATAAGCCCCGTTGGTTTAGAAGAACAATTATTTTTCTGATAGTCCTCATTGATGCTACGATACTCGGGCTACTAAGTAACAGCGGGACATTGAACCTACTCGATTTTACTCTCGGCGGCTCCCTTCCCAATGACATGATTTGGCTGATTCAGATAATACAGTCATTTTTCGGTGGATTCGGGCTGCTAAGAGTTATTTTCGAAGACATGCGATCCAGTAATGTTCGATCAGTCCTGATATTTCTAACGCCAGTCGCCCTCTTCTTATTGACACTCTTTACACTCGATCTATTATTCAAAGGCCAAGATAAGACCGCTTCGATAACCTTTGATATAGTCGCCCTTGGTACAAACACACTCATTTGGTCGGCCACGTATCTCTCGATAGCAATAGGGCTGACCCTTACTTACAAGGTACAGCAGTACGGGAACTTCGCGCAAGCAGAGTTATTCATGGTGGGGATGTTTGTCGGAATGATACTCTCAACGAGTAATTCGTTCTACCCTCTTTACGAGGCCCCAGGAGACGGCGTAATTTCATGGTCTTTGTTACTGATTTCAATCATCGCAGCATTTTTCTTAACTGGAATAGTTGGAATAATCCTGGATCGAGCTGTTTATCGTGGATTTCGGATAAGAAATGCAAGTCCACAAGTAATGATGATCGCCTCTTTAGGAGTAGCCCTAATGCTACGATCAATCTACTTCATGAGGTTTGGGTCTTCAAAAGTGATGTTTAGGCCCGATTCAGACTTCCAGCACATAAGCAATAGATGGGACATTCCGACAACAAAGTATCGTTTCAATATTGGTGACTTATCCCTCCAAGAAGGCTCAACATACAGGCAGTTCAATTGCGAACAATCTGTTGATCCAGAAACTGGGCAGCTCGTCTTCGACGAACTAACCGGAGAGCCTGTGTTGTCACGAATCGTCAGTGAAGGCACAAAACCAAAGATAGAGATTTACGATGTCGCGACAGATTGTGCAACATCACTGACGAGTAATTTTCCATACTACAAGGGGGCCCTCCCGGCAATAGTGTTCATGTCAGTCGCCCTCTTGGTAATTCTACTGAATAAAACCCGCCTTGGAATGAAAATGAGAGCAGTCGCAGATAATCCTGACTTAGCTGCAAGCAGTGGTATAAATGTTGAGAATATACAAATGACAAGTGCATTCCTATCAGCAGGTGTCACTGGAATAGGGGGAGCGATTTTCTCAATCACCCTACTTTTCAATCCAACGACAGCATTCTCCTTACTTCTTCCTTCATTCGCAGTAATCGTATTGGGAACAATTGGATCGGTACCCGGGGCAATTGTAGCCTCGCTAATAGTGGGTCTGGTAAGGGCGGCGTCGTCTCCCATCCTAGTGGGTGTTGGGTATCCGTTAGAAAGATCGGGATATTCGGCAATGGGGGGTGTAATGCCGTATATCTTCCTCATTGCTATTCTAATCATCCTGCCAAAAGGAATCGGAGATGCATGGGAGAATTGGAAGATTGATAGGACAAGGAGGAAGGCTAAGCAAAATGGAAAAAACCTCGAAAAAAATCAAGCATCATTACTGGCATTCCTTCCAACTGGAATAATTGGCCTGCACCATCTCGTAACCGGGAATAGAGCGAAGGCACAAAACTACTCGATAATTGCTCTAGGCTCATATTTCTTACATAAGATTCTAGCCTTCATTGGGAGCAACTCTTTCTCTTCTGGAGCGTGTTCGGATCTCTGTTCTGATACAGAAGGCATCGAGTCCAATCTTGCCTTATTAACTGGCAGGAATGATGGTACACTAAGAGTCGAAGACTCTCCATACTTCTCAGAAACAGCCACAAAAGTCGATGAAAGATGGCTGGAACTAGTTGAATTTGAGCTACAATCTGTTAATCTACTAGCCGAAATTTCAGACATTATCTGGCCAGCCATTCCCCTTCTTCTATGGATTTATGCAATATATGAAGGAGTTGATATTATCAAGGACGGAAAATTATCCTCAATAGTTAAACAGACACGCATGAGCGTAATGGGCACTTTACCCCTTGCCGACTTCAGGTCCAACATATCTCCGATATTTGTTAAAATGTCCAGAGCAAATACAATCCACAGAGAAACCATAATCAAGCTAAGAAGTTTCTGTGCGGCCCTTCTTTATCCGATAATAAATTCAATGGATAACTATCTCAAGTCAATGAAGTCAAGATTGCAAGCTCCCGATGACTCCTCTGGTTCAATTATGTCCCGCTACAGCCAAAGATTTTCACTTTTGAATAATTACGGAAGAGAGGGAGCCACAGTCTCGCTGTTATTTTTCATACTACTTTTCATACTGATGTGCTCTATTCTATGGTGGCTCCCGATAACATCGGATCCCGAGACATTCAATTGGGATAAGACATTCCAACTCTCAAATGTAATTCAGTCAATCTCCATTTTTGTATTAATGGCATTTTCTTTGAATCTTCATACCGGTTACACTGGTATGGTAAATTTTGGTGTAATATTCTTTGTGGGCGTATCCGCTGTGACAGTATGCGTTCTGACCGCCCCAGCTGAAATGAACGGTTA
>DALF01000054.1:9084-13511 GCA_002499345.1 Euryarchaeota archaeon UBA170
GGGTGGTCATTAGCATATCCAACTGCGAGACTTAGAACAGACTACTTCGCGATTGTGACGATTTCTCTTGGCGAAATACTGAGACTTCTGCTCAGCGCTGAACCGCTTCTTAGAACAGGTCCAACCGCTTCAGCAATAGGACTTGGAAGCTATCCACTACCTCTCAAAGATTGGTGGTTCTGCGGAAGTCAGGTCGAGGTTGGCCCAGGCTCTTCATTCACCAGTGCAAATGAGTGCAGAAGCTCAGAAATACCATTGGATTCACCTTCAATTTGGATTAGTGATATCCTCAATATGGGCGATCCAGCACCATATTCCGTACTACTTGCATTGATATGTATAACATCAGTAATCATTGTATGGCTTTTGTTGAACAGGGTCCTTACCTCGCCATGGGGTCGAATACTGAAGTCAATCAGAGAAGACGAGGATGTCGCTCAGCATCACGGACATGATGTTCTACGGAATAAAGCGGCTAGCCTGGCCCTAGGGGCTGCAATTGCGGGCCTTGCAGGGATACTATGGGCATGGAAGCTCACTGGCATCGGGCCATCATTCATGTCTCCCTCATCTACAACATTCCTAGTTTGGGCCGCATTTATCATAGGCGGGGCGGCGAACAACAGAGGAATGGTAATCGGAGCAATGATCATTATTTTGATGGAGTCAGTATTCAATGTCCTCGTCGTTGCAAGCTCTCCAGACTTGCCATTGTATGATACTGCTAATCAAGTAGACAAGGTGTTTATCTGGCTGGTATCAGAACAGTGGGAAGTAACAAAATTTTGTCTCGCACTATTAACCATAGGATTGGTTTTCAGATTAGGAAAACTAGTAGAATTTGCTTTTTGGGGGACTATCGTATTCGCATTCACTGCTTGGATGATGAATGGGGAGAGAGCACTCCAATCAGCAACTAATTATGCAGGGGAGATTACTATTTCTGGAGCTGGAATGGCTTATGTTAAACTCCTCCTTATCGGCTCCCTAATGCTCTTCTCATTGAAATACAATCCAAAAGGACTACTTCCCGAAGTACCACATAGGCCCACGCGGCCCAACGGGGGTGAAGACGCTTGACTACAATACTCAAAGTAAAAGATTTGAGGAAAGAGTTTGGTGGATTAGTCGCCGTAGATAGTGTATCTTTTGAGATTCAATCTGGAGAATTTGTAGGATTGATCGGCCCCAATGGATGCGGCAAGTCCACAACATTCAATTGCATAAGTGGACTGCTTGAAAAGACCTCTGGAGAAATTGAGATATTTGGACAAGATATCACCGATAAGACACCAGATAAGATACAAAAAATGGGCCTTACTAGAACATTCCAGCATACAAGACTTTGGAGAAGAATGACAGTAATAGAGAATCTATTGGTCCCACCAAGAAACCAATTCGGAAATACATTTTTTGATAAAATTAAATCCTTATTTCGACATAATATCAAGAAATTAGAAATAGGATTGTTTGGAACAAACATAATAACAATTCCAGAAAATAAAAGTGAGAAGAATCGGCTAATCAAGGCCTTTGATATTCTAGATCAGTTGGAGGTTCCTCACATGGCACATAATCTAACCAGTGAGCTTTCAGGAGGCCAAAGCAAACTTGTAGATATTGGGAGATCCATGATGGGCGACCCAAAGCTCCTACTGCTGGACGAACCAGTCGCAGGAGTAGCAGGGCCCCTTGCTCTGAAGATTTTCAATAACCTCAGAAACCTTGTGAATGAAACTGGAGTTTCAGTACTCATAATCGAACATAACATGGACTTCATTCTCAGACAAGGAGTAGATAGAATCATCGTCATGAATGAGGGAGGAGTCCTAATGGAGGGTACTCCAGACGAGGTCAGAGGTAATCGAGAGGTTATTGAGGCATACTTAGGGTCCACGGGGGAGGAAGAATGACCAGAATACTAGAGGTGAGTGCTCTAGAGGGCGGCTATGATAAGGTTCAGATTCTTTATGGGATTGACATGTATGTCGATGAGGGCGAATTTGTAACCATAATCGGTCCAAACGGGTGTGGAAAATCTACTCTGATTAAGACTATTTTCGGCTTGGCTACGTACTACACAGGACAGGTGAAGTTCAATGGGTCAGAAATATCTGGATTCAGGACTGATAAGTTGGTTAATATGGGAATTGCCTACGTGCCTCAGGTGGACAACGTATTCCCCTCTCTTTCGATTTTAGATAATCTACAAATGGGAGGTAACGGACTTTCAAAGACAATACTCGATGAAAGAATCGAAAGAGCACTCGGAATGTTCCCTGACCTGAAAGATAGGACACATGATCTTGCAGCCTCTCTTTCCGGGGGAGAGAGGCAGATGCTAGCTATCTCCAGAGCTCTTATCTCAGATCCCAAGTTCCTCCTCCTGGATGAGCCAACCGCCGCGCTATCGCCACTCTACCAACAACAGATTATCGAAAGAATAGACTCGCTAAGGGACCAGGGGATTACAGTCCTAATAGTAGAGCAGAATGCAAGACTCTCACTAGCTAGGTCAGATAGAGGTTACATCGTATCCAATGGTAAGATAGTTCATACCGGCGATGCAAACGAGATTCTTACTGACCCAGAAATCGGGGAGTACTTCCTCGGGTCAACGGGACACTAGTGCAGATGCCAACCCCTTCAACATAGGAAGGCAACCCTTCATTCTATGGCCATCCTCAATTACTACTAGATCCACCAATTCAGATACATCGGCAACAACCTCTGAAACAGACAATGAGACGACTTCGTCCCTCGATCCATGAATAATAGTAGTAGGATGGGCCACTTCTGGCCATGACATCCTCTTCGCCGCTTCCATGAAATTCCAATCCAACTCAATCTCTAGCTCGAACCCCCTGTATGTCCTCTTACCAGTTTTCTTCCAATGGCCTAGCTCATCTTCAGACAAGCCCTCCCAACTATCCGAAAGACCGAATGCAGGGGCGATAAGAAGCAATCTAAAGTCGCTGTCTCTACGCATAGATGAGGCATTGGCAGCAGCTAGGCCACCCATAGAAGAACCGATTACCAAATCATAATCTCCATCATCAATAAAATTGAGTAGGACCCTTGTCTGACTTTCTATATCCCACCCAAGCTCTGACATCACCGGAGAAGTAACCTCCCACCCAAGCTCATCCCTCATGTATGTGGGTTTAGACCCCAATGGGCCTCCTTCAAATCCATGAGCGAACAGAACCCGCATTTCATCAGATCCATTTTTTTCAGGCAAACTCTAGACCTAGTAACTCGAACTCAGCAAGAGGGCAGCGTGTCATTGTCGCATGATCCATGATTCTGAGGTGTATCTCTGCTACGACATGGACCGTTGCTTGAAACATATGGCCGGCATGAACATTATTGTCATCATCTGACCAGCAGCAATGGATGTGAGTGAACGGGTCGCCTCTCTCAGTACGGGCGATGTTACCTGACAGACTCACCAACTCAGATGGCGGATCTAGAGGCCTTCTTTGATAAACGCCCTCCCCATTCATGTAGCCATATTGGTTATCACGTGTTCTACCAATTCCACTGGTTATCGCGGCCGCATCAAAGCCAAGGACATTCGACAGCTCCTTGAGAGAAGCATGAATTTCCTCTCCAGGGTCGAGCCGTACTAGGATATCACTACCTGAACGCGTGTGCTCCATGTGCCTCGTATGACAATCATTGATTTCAACTTCTCTGAGGAAGTTTTTACAATCGGCAAAAATCCCCCACTCTTCCAGTGGAAGGGAAATATCCTTCAAAATCATCCTGAGGAAGAAAAGAATCTCCACTGGAACAAAGGGGGCCCCGAACATCATCCATTTTGGTTATAGACCGTGACTCCCCGTCTCATATGCCCGGCGGTTAGAAGATGACGATGGCCACTCATGACTCAGCCGCAAGATGGAAGACCTTTCTGTCCGAGGCTAAGGAGCATGAGATTACACTGCTCCTTTCCAAACAGACTGTTAGTCACACAGTGCCAGTCTCGTTCCATGAGCTGACTGGATTCGATCCAGAGTTCGCAGAAGATATCCTGAGCAATCCCCGTAGTATAATATCGAGTGGACACAAGGTACTGAGTGAGATATGCAGGGATAGGGGGGAAGATCTGGATGCCAGGATCATTCTATCTGACCTTCCAAGAGATACTCTAAGTCCGCTCAGAGACATAGGCTCCAGGGACATAGATAAGCTGAGGAGCTTGGATGTGATAGTTACAAAAATGTCTCAATTGAAGCCTAGGATCCATGTCGCCGTCTTTGAATGTGAGTCATGTGGCAATACTCAACATATAGACCAGATCAATGAAAGTGAACTGTTAGAGCCATTGAGATGCCCTGAAAATACTGGATGCGGCCGCTCTATCAGAGGGGCCGACTCAACCAGATTCATTCTAGTACTGAATAGCTCTAGGATGATAAACA
>DALF01000028.1 GCA_002499345.1 Euryarchaeota archaeon UBA170
TACTGAGCTACCTAAGGACCTCGGAATCGCCAAGCCACAGAGGTTCCTTCTTCCTCAGGCTTGAACCATAGGCCTACTAGAGCCACATTCAGGACAAATCTGATCAGTTGAGTCTGAATAGTCATGATTACAGGCAGGGCAGATTGGCGAAAGAACTCTCCTCGTCTTGGGAGACACCTCTATCTTCTCATCCTCGACCCTTTCAAGCCTTAGGGCGTCTCTATCTACATCAGGAACGTCGAACCTTCCGGGACCACCTAGCTTTATGAGAAGGTCTGGGGGCAATGTGATTGTCCCTGTATCATCGATAATTAGTTCCCGTGTGTCAGAAAGATCGGACAAATCGAAATCGGTTCCATGTTGTGCTACGAACCTACCATCTCGAAGCTCCAGCGACCTCTCACAGAAGTATGCAACATCCCTGTTGTGAGTGACGAGAAGGAATGCCACGTTCTCATCCTCGTGGAGCTTCTCGAATAGCTCCAGAACCTCTCTACTGGTTATAGGATCCAATGCACCGGTTGGCTCATCGGCGAGAATGAGCTTAGGGTTGGTTATGAGTGCCCTAGCTATTGCGACTCTCTGTTGCTCCCCTCCTGAAAGTTGCTCTGGCATCCCCATCCATCTGTCTGCCATCGCTAGTTTCTCGAGAAGATCCATTGCCTTGGCCCTGGCTGGCCCTGGCATTACTCCCTGATGTCTGAGTGGTTGTGCAACGTTATCTAATGCATTTAGATCTGGAAGAAGGTTCGAGTCTTGGAAGATGAAAGAAACGGTTTCCTGTCGGAGTTTTACTAGTTCGTTTCCAGTCATTCTAATCATCTCCCTACCGCCCAAGGAAACTGAACCAGATGATGGTTTCATTAGTCCCCCTAGGCACTTTAGAAGAGTGGACTTACCTGATCCCGAGGGGCCAATGACAGCTACAGCCTCTCCCTGCTTGATTCTGACATTGAGGCCTCTCAAGGCTACAACATTTCCCTCGAGGCTCAGGCTCTCATAGATATGATACATGTTTTTGGCTTCCAATATTACCAAGCTTTCATCCATTCTATCACTCCCCCTTCAGAACTACGGCAAGATCGGACTTCAGAGCCCTTCTTGTGGTGTACAGTAATGCCATCACAACAGCGACTAGCACAGAAGCGTTGACCAGAATCAGTTCAGTCCACGGCCAGACCAAGTCTCTATCTATCGGAGCGCTTTGCCCCAGGAAAATCTGGAAGATGAATCCGAAGACTCCGAAGAAACCGTTGAATGCCTCTGAGATCGCTAGTCCAAGTATGACCCCTAGGCCCATGCTTACTAGCAGAATAGCCATTATTTCGAACATTACCAGTCTCAGCACCTGTTGGGGGCTAGCTCCGATTGCCTGCAGGATAGCTAGCTCTCTCTTCCTCTGTGAGAGAACTAGTGAGAGGAACACGAAGGCTGATGCGATTGATGCTAACGAGGCCACCACGAATTGTAGGCTCAGGAGACCGGGAGTTCCAAAGATGAGCCCCCCCGTCCTCTCGTTGGCCTCGTGATTGGTCCCCCAATTACTGGATGATGCTACTCCGACACCATTTGATACCTCAACTCCAAGTGTCTTCAAAGCGTCCTTGCAGTTCTTCTGGGTCTCGTCGCAAATTTCGAAAAACCAACGATTGGATGTGTAAGAATCAACAGCATTTTCCCCCATAAGTTCCTTGTAAGTGGCCTCTCCTACGACTATTGCCTGATTTGCTTCAGAGGATTGTAGTCCCGGAACCCACCTGTGCCCGCCCAAGTAGGTAATGTCTGCCTGAGTAACGGTAGTAGTGATAATTGGATTCATTTCGCTATCTAGTCCTCCGAAACTGTATGATGTAAACTCAATGGTGATATTGGACCCTGTGTCGGATTTGGAAATATCAAGTTGGCTTCTAGCTGAAGATCCAGCAGTGAATCCTGAGGACGCCCAGTCGGAAGATACTCTGGCAATATCATCTCCAGGAATGGTCTGCTCGTCCCACTGAAGGGTATTCTCATGCCCGTCGAATAGAATCCATGTCCTGAGTAGGGAGCCCTCTCCTTTCTGATTGGTGAAGATATCTCCCACTGAAGTCATGTAATCTATTGATTCGATCTCGGACTCGTCTGCCCTCTGGATGGCCAGTATCACTTCGTCCATCGCACGTTGCTGGGAAACGGGTTCTTCGAACTGGACCTGTAGATCGGCACCTGTCTGGGCAGAGGTAGTCCTCTCGTCGACTAATGTCCCGGTATATCCCTGTACAGCCGCCACCGTGACGATGGATAGAGTTAGTAGAAGTATTATCGCTAGCCTGTTTACTGACTCGCTTGATCCCGAGCCCTTCAACCCCCTCTTGATGTCATTCAGAACCGGGCTCCATCCGAATAGTATGGTGAAAATCCTTGGTCCGGCCGCACCGATCCTTCCCAATACTAGCGCCCCCCCTATCCATAGGAAGAATGGCCCAAAGAGGAATAGCAGACCATCTACAATGAAGTTTGGGCTTATT
This sequence comes from Euryarchaeota archaeon UBA170, assembly GCA_002499345.1. Lineage (GTDB taxonomy): Archaea > Thermoplasmatota > Poseidoniia > Poseidoniales > Thalassarchaeaceae > MGIIb-O5. The sequence goes on from DALF01000028.1 coordinate 2,508, forward strand.
CCACTCGAATCCCATGGTCCGAAGCCCCCATTGCTTTCTATCCAACTCTCTACAAATGAGAGAATTCCAATGAAGAAAATTATTACATGTAACCATAGTCTTGACTTCTTTCTAACAGCAACTCTCCTGACTCCCTCATCAATTTCAATGCTGAGGAAATCTTTGGTCCTAGAGCTTCCGAACAGTAGGGTAAGACCTACGGTTACCGTGAAAATCAGTAGAGTAACGAGGCCACTCAGAGTTGGGACGACTCGGAAGTCGCTTCTCTCGAATGCCATGAATCCGACAGCATCCAGAACAACAGGAACCGAGGCCATCGCTAGGAGGTAGCCTGTAAACCACCCAATGACGCCCACCACTGCCAGTTCCCTGAGTATCATAGAGGTCAGGGCGGACTCCGTGCCCCCTATTACCCTATGAATGGAAATCTCTCTTCTCCTCTGTTCCAATGACAGGACTAGGCCATAAATGAGAACTGAGAAAGAAAGGACGACTATCGGTATCATCAGTATGTAATCGAACACGCTGATTATCCCGAGGAAAATATTCAGGAAGCCTATCGTTCCCGAAATCAGATCATTGTACTCAATCATTATGTCATTACCTGCTGTATAGTTTACTCCCTCGATATCCCCTTTCAGGCCGTCTAACCAATCTGTGGCCGCTCTGGTGGAAGACGCGGGGAGCTCGTTTCGATCTATGGCGATGCCGAGATAACCATGGTCATTATCCATCAGAGTAAGCTTCTGATCCTCAGTAAGTACAGAATCTGATACCATTATTGGGTTGAAAAGCAAAGTAGGGTTTCCAGCTCCTCCCTCTTGGTAGACTGCGGCAACCTTGAGGTCATATACCGTCATGTTTACCTGACAGTAAAGGTATCCTGAATCCTGGTTGAAGTACTCTTCACCGGGACAGTCGTCGAACCCTGTGGCAATGGCCGCGAATCCGAGATAGTCGTAGGTATAGGAGAAAGTCAGAGTATCTATGGTATCGTTGACACCTACTCCTGCCTTACTAGCGATCTCTGAAGGGAGGATTATCGAGCGATTTGCAGATGCTTCCTCGGCGGAGCTCGGCCATGAACCATATATCACTCGATTAGCATGTCTTTCGCCCAAATCCCCATCCCATATCCCATCTCCATAGAATCTAATCGTCCTCTTGTCGTTGATCGGCGGCCCTGAGTCGTAAGCCTCTGGGTAGTCCCAACTGACATTAGTCCAGTCCCCAGTGATTCCTGTCGCACCCACTGCATTGAGTGGTTGTGGTATTATGCCTCCCTCATCAAAGAATCCGCTGACCCTGACTCCCTGTCTGCCAAACACGAGTCCGCAGTCAGAAATCTCTTCCATCTCTATCAACTCAGAGCAAGCTGACTCCCATAGTGTTGAGTTGTTCGTCCTGCCCTCTGAATCAGAACCGGGGTCTTCTGCGAAGTCCACCTTACCATCGAATATCTCCTCTTGGAGAGAAAACTGCAGGAATGCACCACTGAGGCCCGCCGAGTAGGCTAGGACTGTTGTGATTACGAGAGAAGCTAGGAATACTCCTGCGAAAACTGCCAGAACCCTTTCTCTGCCGATCCAAGCGCTTCTCGCGGACATTGACAAATTATCTGGAATCGCAGATATAATCTCGGACATAGAGGCTTCTATGGGGGCGTTTGTAGGCACGGCGCCATACTTGTTCTTACTGGATTCACCCTCCAAAAAAAGGAAAAATCCAATCACTAGCAGTCCTAGAAATGTAGGAGATAGTAGTAGCCACCAACCAGACCTCCCCACATCATGCAACCTACGTATAGTAACCGTTGTGAACGAAAAGAACAAGAGTAGTTGTAGGAAAACGAGTAGATATAGAAGTGGCCCAATGATCAAAGTAGTGAACAATCCACTCCCAACTGATGCTGCCAAATCAGCTAAGGCGCCCGTGTAAAAGAAGTTTACAATTACCAATCCAGGAGCTAGAGGTAGGTAGTCGAGAAAGTTCCACCAGAATTCAGATCTTGATGCCCTGCCACTAAAATCTCCTGTCTTAACAAGACCTGTCTTTACAGCCTCAAAATAGGTCATTGACCTGGTGGGCCTATGATCTTCCTCATAGTAGAGGTCCATCAGGGATTCCCCCCTTCTCCCCATGCAGAGCGTATGTCCGAAGCGGCGGTTACTCCATCCCTCAGGAGAAGCATCCTATCTGCCTTAGACGCAAGGTTAGGGTCGTGAGTGACCATTAGTACGGAAATTCCGTAGTCCTCGCAGAGTTCCTTGAACAGATCGAGTATTCCCTCGGCGCTCTTTACATCTAGATTGCCGGTTGGCTCGTCTGCTAGAATTAGAGGTCTGGAGCCTGAAATCGCCCTAGCTATGGCCACTCTCTGCCTCTGTCCACCAGAAAGCTGATCGGGGATGAAGTTCATTCTATCTGACAAACCAACCTTCCTGAGGGCATCCATTGCCTGGCTCTCTGCTTGAGCAGATGGTACACCAGCTAGCTCGAGTGCGAAAATAACGTTGTCTAAGGCTGATAGCCTATCTATGAGGTGGTAGTCCTGGAAAATCCATCCCACACCTTTCCTCCTAACATCCACCACTTTGCTCGGAAGGTAAGTACCATATTCGAAGTCACTGAGGGAAATGGAGCCTGAATCAGCCTCTAAGAGGCCCCCTATGATGTTCAGGAGAGTAGACTTGCCACATCCGGAAGGACCCATTAGCGCTACGAGCTCACCTGATTCTATCTTGAGGTCAATGCCCTTTAGGACCTCGAGTCTCCTCCTGCCAGAACCAAAGCCTTTCTTCAGCCCATTGACCGCAAGCATGATACATCGTGAAATGAGGAGCTTATAATCAGTAGTTGTTCTTGAACTAAGGGATTTTCAAATGATTATTTATTCATAGCCTCGTTGTAAGCTTCAGCAAGTGATTTTCCTTGGGATTTCGGACTTAGGAGGTTATCGACATGTTTCATCAGCTCCTCAGAAGGGTGTCTTGGAACTCCCCCGGCCGCCCTCCAATCAGAATGGATACGGACTATCTCGTCCACCCAGTCCTGAGTAGCAGTAGGGAGGAGTAGACAACTATCGGGGATTATCTCATTGTGAGCTGGAAGATCTGTGGCTATGACTGGGCATCCTGCGGCCATTGCCTCGGCCGGGGGGTATCCGAATCCTTCACTAGCACTAGGGAACAGTAGAACCTCCGCACTCTGCAGAGCGGCAAGTAACTGATCATCGGTAAGCTTGACTTCGCTTCCAATGTGTATTACATTGATATCTGTTGAAACATCATCTGGCAATGAGGAGATAACCTGTTTTGCGAAGTTGAGTCTTTTTCTCTCCTCGTCACTGCCCAATGTAATCACCAGCATCTTTGAGTCACTATCCAAGTCCCCAAGAAGATCTCTGGGTTTGGGATTCGAAAATGGACTCCAGTATTCTGTATCTATCTGGTGCCTTACTAGAGCCGTTCTCTTGCCTGGAAACATCTTCCTGACATCCATCAGTGTGCTTTCCGAGATACAGATGATCATGTCCGCCCTATCTAGGCCCTTCTTCAACATCTTCAAGTCTCTTCTTCTGAATATACCGGGGTTCTGATCTCCAACTGACACTGTCACATCTCCCCCTATTATCTTCCTAGGGCTAATATGGAAGAGATCGTGAACAGTGACCACTACCGGTACTGCGCATCTCTTAGGGACCAGATGGGCCTGCTCCTGATCGGTAATATGAATCAAATCTGCAGGTGTTGATTCAGATATTTTTGCTACTGACCTCGGGTGGGAGTACCATCTTCTTAACGCTCTTTGAATAAGTCCGGTGACTTGATCATGCTCTATTGTTCCAACTTTGGTCCATTGTGGTACAAGCGCTCTTTCCAGTAGTGACTCGATTGACTGATGGGCCCTGCCTAAGCCCGAGTTCTCCCCCAGGCGACCTCCCCTGACCAGTAGAACTCTGCTCACCACGGCCTCAGCAAGGCGTATCGGACTTAAACGAGGACGGATGATGGAGCTTCATGGCGCGCAATGGCGAGGGGTCGGTTCGGCCCCGAGCTAGATTACTGGTCGCCAAAGGTAGCTTCTCTGTTATGGGAGGAGGAGAAAGGGATATTATCAGAAATCTACCTGCCCTATCAAAGAAATTCAAAGTTACGGTAGCTACTCTTGACAGTTCTAATGAGCTCGAATCATTATGTGAAGAATACGGCCTTGATCTAATGAAACCGGATATTCGTTGGACTCCCTCCAAGAGACCGATATCTAGAATTTTGGATAGAGGATTCTCCAGTTCCTTGGGGAGCTGGAAATCGATTGAGGGATTAGTTGAGGCTTTAGGAGATTTGGATTACTTACATCTGACGAGCGGAGATGGCAGTCTCTCTATCTTGGAAATCATCCCCGATAGTGTATCAGTACACTTGCATCTGCTTGAACCTCACCGAGGGCTTCATGAGGATGTTTTGCATCGTATGGTGGATGGAACCCCTAGGCGTAATCTTAGCTTTACTAGAGTGGCTTTGAGTATGGCCAGAAGAAAAGACTTGTCCAAAATCAGAAGAGTTTCCTCAAGAGACAGAACTGCAATCAGTGGGAATTCAGAGTTTACATCTTCACGTATCGAAGACGTATATGGAATTCCATCAGGAGTTTTACCTCCCAGCTTGGACCCAGAAGAGTTTTCATCGAATCGCCTAAAGGACGAGAGTTCGTCCTTGTTTGAGATTGATAGTCCATATGCAGTGACCATAGGAAGAGCGAGTTGGGCCAAAGGAACTTGGGAGACAATTTCTATGTTAAGTGGGACCGGCTTCTCACTCGCATTGGTTGGCGGAGGAGAAAATGAAAGTATTGATTCTCTAATTAAACATGCTAAGTCATGTCAAGTAGGGTTGTGGGTCGCCCCAAGGCTTGATTCGTACGATCTTTGCAGTCTTGTCGAAGGAGCGGTAGCAGTCGTCAGTATGGCTCATTCGGAGCCTTTTGGGCTTACTCCGATTGAAGCGCAGTCTCTTGGAACGCCAGCTCTTTTCGTAAATGAGGGAGGATTCAGAGAGACGATATCTGATGGGGTATCGGGAAGGCTTCTTCCCAGAGATGACTATTCTGCTTGGCATGAGGCTCTAGCAGAGGCAGGAAAAGCAGACAATCGTTCTTCCTGGTCAAAGAATGGTAGAGATAATATTGCCAATATGGGACTGAACCCAGAGGTATTTTCCAAG
>DALF01000066.1 GCA_002499345.1 Euryarchaeota archaeon UBA170
GCAGGAGTAGTTAGATCCGTAGTTACCACTGGTAGGACAATTTTTGAGACCACTGCCACGACCTGTGCGGGACTATCCGCGGGCCTGTTCGTGGCCATACCCGGTTTGCAGAACTTCTTCCTTCTAATGATGGCACTCATTGCTCTCGCACTACTGACTAGCGCTATTCTTCTACCTACGATAATCGTGGTCTACAACGAATTCAAGTCCAGAATTACTCTAAATGGTCCATGGCTAGATTACGATGAGGGTGGGACGATTTCAGAATCCTCTGTTCTCAAGGCGATTGTGGAAGTATCCGAAAATAGCTAAAGCTGGTCATTTAGTGAGGGTGCAGGGAATAAGCCCCTTTCTGTTCACCTTACGGCTAGTCGCATTCAACTTTGCATCCTACCCGGCCCTGTCGATGCATTACGGGCCTGCTTGGACTTGCTCCAGCGGGGTTGCTCGTTCCAGCTACCTTCGGGAAACCTCCTCCTTTCGGATTCACCGTACTCCCGAGACAGTTCGTTTCTGTTGCAGAGCCGACCCTCCCGGATCCCCGACTTGCGTCGGGCCACTCGCATCATGGAGAGGGGACTTTCCTCAGTGTCGTACACTGTCAGCGACCCTCCTGCTCCCTCAAGCATCCCGGGAAGTCAATGCCAATGAACCCAGCGGTCCGTTCAACTTCTTCTATTATGGGAAATAATCATCTGCAAGCTTGCACACACAGCCTCATGAGCGATGTCGAGGCGCTGAAGAGAGAAGCAGGAATCGCAGCATGTCGCTATGTAAAAAGTGGGATGAATGTTGGACTGGGCACTGGCTCAACAGTCAAGTATACAATAATCGAAATCGGCAGGAGGGTATCTGAAGAAGGACTTGAGATAATTGGGGTCCCTACCAGTGAGGCCACTAGGGAACTGGCAGAAAGTCTAGATATACCACTAATGGAAATTTCAGATGTCAAGTCATTAGATATCACAATCGATGGTGCGGATGAGTTTGACAGCCATTTCTCTCTGATCAAGGGTGGCGGAGGGGCCCTAACAAGGGAGAAGATTGTGGCTAATCTATCAAAATCAATGATTGTCGTAGCAGACGAGAGTAAAAGAGTAGATATCCTAGGAAAATTCAATTTGCCCGTTGAAGTCAATCCAGAAAAGTTCTCCACTGTAATCGAAGAGATATCTTCCATTTGTCCTGGAAAGGTCTTTTTGAGAAGAACCACGACAAACACTGAAGGCGAAGAAAATATCTACGTCACGGACAATGATGGGTATATCTTGGATTGCGAGTTCGGACCTACAATTGTCAATCCAGCAGTAATGGAACGTATGATATCTGGAATCGAAGGAGTAGTTGATGTTGGTCTCTTTGTAGGCATATGCGATGCGGTATTCGTCGCTTCACCATCGGGAGTCGAAATTATGGTCAATCCAGAAGGCAGGCTCTGTTAATTCACCCGAGGCCATTAAATTGGAATAGCCATTCGGAAGGTCGGGTCTGTAGCTTAGTCAGGTAGAGCACCCGGCTCTTAACCGGGCGGTCGCGGGTTCGAACCCCGTCAGACCCGCCAACCAATGCTTGCGAGGTAACCATATACCACTGGCCCCCTGAGGCACTCGGGGGGGGCCATGAGTAAGGAGTTCTGGATAGGCGACGTACTGTCAGGGAAATATGATGGCTCCGAAGTCGAGCTATGTGGATGGGTCCACAGGACTAGGGGCTCGAAGAAAATAAGGTTCTTGGTCCTTAGAGATTCAACTGGTACACTTCAGTGTGTGATCAAGAGGGAAATCGTAGGAGAAGAGTGCTTTGAATCACTTTCCAATACACTGATAGAATCGAGTATACGAGTAAAGGGAATAGTCAAAAATACAGATAGAGAACATGGTCATGAACTAGTCGTTGAATCAGGAATGGTGATTGGCCATGTCAATCCTGAAAACCCCTTCCCTATCACAGAATCAGCGATGTCCGAGGCTGACGGCGGAGAGACAGAGTTCCTACTTGACAACAGGCATCTTTACCTGAGGACAGGTAGAATGACGAATATGCTGAAGATAAGATCTACTGTTTTCGGCGCAGTTCACTCGTATTTCAGAGATCGTGAATTCATTGAGTATCAGGCGCCAAACTTCGTCGCGGGGGCAGTCGAGGGCGGAAGCACTCTGTTTGAAGTGCCATACTTTGGAAAGAAGGCATACCTCACGCAATCATGGCAGCTTTACGCTGAGGCCGCCATGCCAGCTTTAGAGAGGCTCTACACCATCGCCCCATCTTTCAGGGCGGAAAAAAGTAGAACTAGACGCCATCTGACAGAATTCTGGCATGCTGAGATGGAGATAGCATGGGGGGGTAATGAGGAGGTAATGAATCACGGAGAGGCCTTAGTGAGAAATATTGCAGGCTCTCTTTTAGAGGAGAGGGAAGATGAGTTAATCGAGCTAGGCAGGGACATGAAACTGATTCAAAACTACGCTGACTCCAAGTACCCGAGGATGAGGTATGATGAGGCCATCGAAGCCCTCCAACAAAAGGGCGTGAGCGTCGAGTGGGGGCAGGACCTAGATTACTCCAAGGAAAAGATCCTAACCCAAGACTTCGATGTTCCACACTTCCTGACTCATTATCCACGTATTGCCAAGCCTTTCTACCACAGGCCAGATCCCGATGATCCGAAGTATGTTCTCTGTCACGATCTGCTAGCTCCAGAAGGATATGGGGAGATAATCGGAGGAGGCGAAAGAACTTGGTCGGAATCTGAAATTCTTGAGAGGATAGAGGAGGAAGGAACTCCTAGGGAGCCCTATGAATTCTACATTGATGTGAGGAGATACGGAGGAGTCCCGCATGGTGGATTTGGAATGGGCGTAGACAGGGTATGTGCATGGCTATCGGGTGCGGATCATATCAGGGAGACGATACCCTTCCCAAGAGATAGTAGACGGGTTACGCCATAGAAGCGTCACCCGAATCACTCTTACGCCCTAGCCATCTGGAGATATTCATGACGGATGACTGGAGGACTCTTGACATCGCAAACCCAACAGACGAACACTCTATGCTCAGAGAGATGGTAAGAGGTTTTGTCTCAGCTGAAGTCGAGCCACAGGCACTAGAATTCAACAGGGATGAGAAATTCAACACAAGTCTATTCAGAACCCTTGGAGACTCCGGACTATTGGGCATTTCTGTTCCTTCAGAGTATGGAGGAGGAGGGATGGACGCTACAGCAGTCGCAATCATCAATGAAGAGCTTTCATACTCGGACCCCGCCTTCTGTCTTGCATATCTTGCTCATGATCAGCTTATGGTCAACAACCTGGCTCAGAACGGAAGTCATGAACAGAAGTCAAGGATACTCCCTAAAGTCTGCAGTGGGGAGTGGATAGGGTGCATGGCAATGAGCGAGCCAGATCATGGCACGGACGTTATGGCAATGGAGACGCATGCAATCCAGAGAGATGATGGAAACTGGGTTATCAATGGCAGGAAGATGTGGATAACAAATGGGGCAATTGATGATTCAGGGACCCCCGCGGATATTGTCTGGCTTTATGCAAGAACTGGAACCGACCCAAAAGGCAGGGCAGAGATTACTACATTCCTTGTTGAGAAGGGGATGGATGGATACTCTGTTGGTCAGAAAATTATTGATAAGCTGGGAATGAGGGCTAGTAATACAGCTGAGCTTGTTTTTGAGGATTGTATTGTTCCTCCAGAAAATGTTGTAGGCTCGCCAGGAGAGTCAATGTCTCACATGATGAGGAATCTAGAGTTGGAGCGACTGGGTCTAGCCGCAATGGCACTCGGAATCTCGAGGAGGTGCCTATCGGTAATGAACAACTATGCTAGTGAAAGGAAGGCATTTGGCAGAAGCATACGTGAGTTCGGACAGATTCAGAGGCATATAGGAGAGTCATGGGCAGAATATAGGGCGATGAGGTCATATGTCTACGATACTGCGAGGCAGATCGATCTGTCCAAATCAGGAAACAGGCTCGATTCTGACGGAGTAAAGCTTTTCGGAACCACAATTTCGAAGCATATCGCCGATAGGGCAATCCAAGTTCTCGGGGGTTATGGTTATGTTGGAGAATACATTGTCGAGAGGCTATGGAGGGATGCAAAGCTCCTAGAGATAGGTGGCGGAACCTTAGAGGGGCATCAGAAGAACATCGCGAGAGACCTGAAAACAAGCCCCGGGGCAATTGAGAGATAATTGGTAGTCCCGCCCGGATTCGAACCAGGGTCCCCAGGACCAAAACCTGAGATGATGGACCACTACACTACGGGACTGCGTGCTTTGGCATGGGATATCTGCTTTGGACTTGACGGGAGAGAACTTAGGGGGCGAGAGGCCGACAGGATGAAAGAACCATCTACGCACGATACACTGTATGGTTCGGAATCAGGCATTGGCACTAGTGCTTCTCATGATTCTTCAAACCGTCTCTGCAACTGTAGGTGATTCGGGATACGAAGAAACCCCGAGAACGAATGATCATCCAGACCACCATCAACAAGATGCCGATCCCCTAGGTTTGGAATCTAGCCCATGGTTCGACCCGGTGCTTCTGGGGGATGATCATTCAGTAGATGGGAAGTCTAGAGTAACAGTAGTAACCAATTCTCTCCAGAATCTGGAGTTCTGGCAGATTGAAAACGGTGCTCTTGAGGAGCAGGCCGAACCAGGTCCTGGTGAATCTCTAGTGCAACAGGAGACCTCTGATGGTAGGATAGATCATAGGACATTCTGGATAGACTCAGACCTCATTCAAAAAATTCCCGGCATCCGGGGCGTAATTGCAGTCATTGACGCCCAGAGGGCTCCCGAGCCATATTCCATAGAGCCTTTCGATAAGCCGAATTTTCTCCCTGCTACTGTGACTACTGGTGAGCTACACGGGGCCACTGACGCATGGGCCGGTGGCTACTCGGGCGAGGGACTCATAGTCGCCGTAGCCGATACTGGGGTAGACTTCGCACACCCAGACTTGAATGGGACACAGGCCAGAGTGACATTCCAGGATTCGCCATACTTTGGTTGGCCGCTAATGTTGGACCATAGTAGCATGTACAGCTGGATGGTACACGGCGAGGCATATCCAGAGAGATCTTCTTGGTATGCAGATACTTCAATAATAGACATTGACAATAATTCTGACGGCCTTCTGGATGATTCTGGATTGAACATCACCGGCGTTAATATCTCTATCTCGGGAGACTACCACATAGGCGAGCACCCAGATCCAACATTAAGGTCTAGACAGGGCGGAGACGTCTCCCTGCTAGTCGTCGATGATCAGGAATATGGGCATTACAAGACTGTTTATGCGGATCTCGACAGAGATGGGGAGTTCGGTGACGAGGTCCCGATGAGACCAGGTGAGGAGACCTCAGGATTAGATACTAACGGAGATGGCCTTTGGGACGTATCAGGAGGACTGGTTTACTGGGTTTCAGATGGGAAGTTGGGTGTTCCATATGGCAATACATACGCAGCTAGACACGGCTATTCCGACAGGATAGCAGGCCCCGGTAACCTTACTCTTTTCATGCTTGAATCAGGCAGCCATGGAACTCTATGCGCCAGTGCGATATCAGCTCAAGGAGTTGTGAGTGAGGGCAAGGTACTAGGCATGGCGCCCAATGCTACTATCTCATCAATAGGTAACCATTACTCGGGAGGGCACTCCCTTGATGCTTGGAGATTCATAGCCGAGGGGTACGATGGTCATGTGGATACCCCGGATCAGCCAAACATAGGCTCCTTCTCATTCGGATACTCATCCGTAGACGAAGCAGGGGCGGACGCTTACTCACTGTACCTTGACTGGCTAACTAGATTCTACAACGAGAATACGTCATATGCTGTAGCAATAGGTAATGGCGGACATGGATTTGGAACTACTAAGTCCCCTGGGGCCTCCAACGGAGTATTCTCAGTAGGGGCATTCAGTAGCCGTTCCAGTGGGACATGGGGCCAAATAGCCCCATGGTCCAATAGGGGGCCAAACGCCCTCGGCAGGATGGATCCCGATGTCGTCGCGGTCGGATGGTCGGCAACTGGTGATATCCCACTGAACTCTATGGATGATGCAAATTCTGCTTGGAGGAGTTGGGGGGGAACAAGTCTGGCGACGCCCGTTGCCGCTGGTCTAATGGCCCTAGTTGCCGAGGCCTGGATGTATAATTTGGGCGACTATCCAAATTCTCAAGAGTTCAGGGATCTAGTGATGTCTACTTCAGATGATAGGGGCTATGAGCCATTTACTCAAGGAGGGGGATGGTTCAATGTCTCTAAAGCCACCAAGACTTTAGATGGTGAGAATGGCACTTGGTGGGCAACCCCCTCGCACTGGAACAGTGGTACCTTTCAGGGCCAACATAGAGATGCAAACTTGAATCTGCTAAGGCCCGGGGAGGTTCAGATAACTGAGTTGGAGTTCACGAATCCCGGGGACTCAGAAATAAGCCTGCAGTTATCGCCCACCTCGTTCTCCCCGCTTTCACATGAGGCCAGAGTCTGGAACAGTACTGGCAATGGGACAGAAGACGGCGAAAATTCCTCTTGGGACGGGTATCAAAGTAGCAGGCCGGATCTACTAATCCCGCTACATTTGAGAAATGACTCAAACACTCAATTAAATCCAGAAACAAGGCAATTAAGGGCCAGAGCCACTATCGATTATTCGCATTTTGACAATAATCAAGACCGAGATTCTGAAGAGAGAGTATTCTTGGAGATAATGAAATGGGAAGATGAAGATCAAGATGGAATCTATGTATTGGATTTGGATAATGACTCCATGGTAGACTCGGAAGACTGGACTGAAGAGGACGAACTAAAGGAAGTCACATATTGGCGCTCTGATGGGCCAAATGCCGAGGTTCGTATGGGAAATCCATTCCAGGATTCGGGAGATGGCTTGATGTTAGCAGTATGGAATTACAATGGTCAGCTTTCAGATGAACCAGTCAGAATAGAAATCGATTGGACAACATTCGGAACAGATTCAGATGAGTGGATATCCGTACCCTCAGAAATTATTCTACAGCCCAACGAATCTAGTGTAGTCCCGATGACAATCTCAGTTCCAGTAGGTGCTGATCCTGGTCTACATCAGCATGGATTACTGATTTCATCTAACGTTTTGCACCCCAATGGAACTTTTATCCAGTCTAGCAATAATCGATATTGGACGCTTCCAGTTGTAACAAATGTTCCATGGGTAGGCCCTTTCTCTCTAAATGCCAGGCCACTGGACGGCAATGTCACTAATCAGACCCTTTACTCTGAAGAATGGATATCAGGGGCCACAAGATGGGATTGGAGGGCGGAGAGCGGGGATTGGAGGTTTTTATCTATCGAATGGCCAGAAGAATGGGCCACAGGAGGGACGGCAGTAATCGACGTAGACTGGGAAGATAATCCCTACACTGACATAGACGTAATGTGGCTATCAGAGACCACTCATGGATATTCCAGCGAGAACTCTACCCCATATGGCAACTCGACATTTTTCATTGAGGAGAGATCCACAAATAATTACGCCGGTTCCGGATCCCATAATTGGGGAACATACACTGGCGGTTCCCGAGAAGTCTTTGCTGTGCCTGTCACACCAGGAGTACACCAACTGGCCCTCCATACCGCGCTACATGGTGTGAACTCCAATGATAATGCTTTGAACATCTCAGTTGGATACATCGCCGCAGAGAAGTCAGGTTTTGAGAGAGTGGTAACAGATTGGAATGATGCCAGCGGCGTGGAGGCAGTCCATCTGGTCTCTACGGTCCCGCTTCCAATCGAATCTGTGAACTCATTCGGCTGGTCTCAGCCAATCAACCTATACAATGAGTCAGTCTCTCAAGATACTCGCAGTGACAAAATGACCGCCTCATGGTGGAAAAACCTCACTATTAACAACTCAGAGTCTCTCTCCATTGAAATCGATGCTGAGGGCCATCATTCAGATTCAGACATAGATTTGTACCTATTCAGGGACTCAAATGGAGATGGTGTCTTCAGCAGTGAAGAGGAGATCGAAAAGTCAACATCGGGAGATTCTTCGGAGAAGGTAGAGATCAGTAACCTAGAAGACGGCCTGTATGGAATCGCCGTACATGGGTACGATGTACCCCGGGACTCGATTAACTTCTGGATATCAATAGATGAGGTGGGCGGAAGTGAACTCAGAGTAACCAATCAGATGCCTCTTAGCGATAATGAGATATCCTCAATATGGCCAAATGGTTCTGTCGCTCTGGCCGGTGAAAGCCCGTCAGCCGCTATACAACTGAGTCTCGAGTTCGACAGGCCCAACTATGCTGGTACATGGCAGGGTTTCGTTGATGTGGAGCTAGTCGGAGGAATTGAAATCAGACTGCCTTACACATACGAGCTTGTAGAACTAGATCCTGAGGTTAAATTCGTCGAGCCAAAGAATATGTCACATCATAACCAATCGGCCCCCATACTAATCCATGCCATAGACAGAGGAATAGGTTTCAGGCTGGACCAGGTTAATCTGTCTTCAACCGACAATCAGACGGAAGTTCCAGATGCTGATTTGGTACAAGCTATCGATACCTTAGGCAACCATCACAATCTGACCACACTATGGAATTACGGTAATCACTCTTCAATACCAGAAAATCTAACATTCAGGGAGATCTGGATCAACTCAACTCTCCCAGAGATAGAGAAATGGCACGACTACATGATAACAGTCACAGATATCTCCGGACTATACGCTCAAGACTTCTTATCCGTATCCTATGACATTACTTCTCCTGAAGTCTCCATCAGTAACATTCCAGTGATAACTCAAAATCCCGTTCTCACATATCAGATTTGGACTGAACCTGGGACAACACTCACTCACTCCGGAATCGTATTAGAACTAGATGATCAGGGTATGGCCGAGCACTCATTCCTTCTAGATAAAGCGGAGATAGGGTTTGATGAGTCATCAAACTCTCCGTATTACTTCATAAACGGCTCCAGTGTTTTCACCATCTCGGTTTTTGACGAAGCTGGAAACTCCATTACCAGGGAATTCCAAGTTATTTTCGATCCAGATCCTCCCTCGAACTCGGAGTTCCTATTGATGAATGATCAGGATGGAAACTATTACACCTCCCAAGACGTCAGGTCTCCGGTAAACCTAACAAGTGGCACCATGCAGGTAGAAATTCCTTCTGATACCAAGAGCTGGTGCCTATCAGTACACTCTAGCAGTGGCGATTATTTCACTGAGGAATGCAGTGCAGAAATCAGCATGCCGACATCATTCAATACATCCATGGGCCATCCAGAACCACATGAGCAAGGAGGCGAACAGGAGTATTACAGCACCATCCTCCCGCTCTCAACTACGGGACTGCCAGACGGCGACTACACGATACTGCTTGAGCTGACAGACTGGGCCAACTCAACCGCTTCTGATAGTTGGCCAATTTCAATAGACAAAACCGTGCCCTCGGTCCAATGGGCAACGTCTCCTTCCTATAACAAATCGTTGTTCGATCACCGGCAAGAGGTTTCATGGTCTTCTTCCGAGCCAGTGATCTATGAATTCACAGTGGACGGAGAACAAATAATACAAGGATTGGGAGAATCAGGACTGTGGCCTTTCCAGCTTTCTGAAACTGGTATACACGAACTGTGCCTCTATGCCGTTGATGAAACTCAAAATAGGACAAATAGTAATTATTTCATCGAATGCAGAACTATGGAATTAAACTCAACAATTTATGATACACTCGTAATAGCAAACTGGAATGGTGGAATCGTCTCTTCCGAGGAAGTCATCGCAAAGGTCCAACTAGGTCCAGATCAAATAATTAGATGGTCCGAGGAGAGGTCAGATGGATTCAACTTGGTAATTCCGTCATCAGTAACAGAGGATGTCATATTCGTTCTGAGGGAAGGAGAGAACAAATTTACCTTAGAAGTAGACTCACTAAATGAGACCGATATATATCATCTCGCAGTTGTTCGAGATACCATCTCCCCTGCCATAAGCATCGAGGAGAGAGTCAATCGAACATCTACCCTTTCCAACACCAGAATTATCCAAGGAATTTGCGAGAGGGGTGCCAACGTACTAGTCTGGAGTGAAATTGACTCTAGTGCCCTTATTTGTCCCTCATCAGGAATGTTTTCCGTCGAGATCGATATAGTGGGCACGCCCGGAGAGCACGACGTCCACGTCATCTCCTCAGACTTCGCAAATAATGAAGCAAGTTCTATGGTCACCGTTCTCAAGCAAGATTGGCCAGAATGGGCCATAGACGATGCTAGGGATATGGGGCCTATGCTGGGCTGGTTTTCTTTGGCCGGATTAATTGTGGCAGTATGCACGCTCCTCCTCACCAGGCGAATATTTGCCAAGGAAGGGGGCACATCAGAGGTTGAAGAAGACCCAGTCCTGAAAATGTATCAGGGGGTATGATTGCCCATGCCTCCAGTGTAACAATTACTCTGTAGTCTAACTAGGCAAGTATAATCGTACACCCCCACTCAGACTGTACATGGAGATAGGTAGCTTAGCAGTTCTTGGCGCCGGTCAGATGGGCGCTGGAATCACTCAAGTAGCCGCCTGCGCCGGTTATCCTGTGATTATGATAGATATTCAACAGAAATTTGTCGATAGGGGCATAAAAACCATTGAAGACTCACTATCAAAACTAGTCTCCAAGGGGAGAATGACCCAAGAGGAGTCGGATTCAGCAATGGCACTAGTGTCCACCTCTTTGTCGAGGGAGGACGCCTCAGATGCCGACCTGGTAATAGAGGCAATACCGGAGGTTCCAGAACTAAAGTTTTCAGCTTTCAGGGAGCTAGACTCAATCTGCAAAGAATCTGCAATTCTAGCTTCGAACACATCCAGTATCTCGATAAACGAAATCGCAGATTCTACAAACCGACCAGACCGGGTGATAGGCATGCACTTCATGAACCCAGTTCCAATAATGAAGCTCATCGAGATAATCAATGGGAGGCAAACAGACCCAGCTGTCACCTCAGCTATCATGATTGCCTCGGAGAGAATGGGAAAGACCCCTCTCCAGTGTAATGATTCTCCAGGCTTCATTAGCAATAGGATACTGTGCCCAATGCTGAACGAGGCGATCCTCGCATTCGAAGAGGGTGTCGCGGAACCTGAAGCGATCGATGGTATCATGAAACTTGGAATGAACCATCCAATCGGTCCACTAGCACTCACAGATTTGATAGGATTAGATACTGTACTTCACATCATGAATGTTCTTCATGAAGGCCTGAACGACGACAAATACGCCCCAGCACCACTATTGGTTCGCATGGTTTCAGAGGGGAAGATTGGAAGGAAATCAGGCCAGGGATTCTACAAATACTGAAAAAAAAATCATGGTAATCAAGAATCTCTAAGTCACCCACGATTTAAGTCATCTAGCTCCTCCGAGTGTCCATGTTCGCCACGAGAAAAACGACTCGATCTCATTCTAGACAGGCTTCATCAGCCTTGATTTGCTCCATCTTACTAATTTCAATACTCTCAGGGGCCGCACTAGCAGACAACGATGCAAACTCGGGTTCGGACGCTGGCAACTCAATGTCTAACGCGACCTATCTGCCTTCAAACAACTCCTCAGCAATCTACTATGGCAACCTTTCACAAGGAAATGACACAGACGATTACTATGCAATCAATATGTCATCGGGAACTGGGCTTGCTGTAACCATAAATATCCCCTCAAACTGTGATTTCGATCTTGTGCTCCGAACCTCGGGCGGTGCCCAAATTGACGCCAGTACAAACGGGACAGGGCAATCCGACCATGTCACCTCCAACGGAACAAATGTGGGGGGGACTACCGTTTACATCTGGGTTGACCAGTACGTTGGATCCGGGCAATATACGATGCAAGTCTGGATATTCTCAGCTGGCAATGGGTCTGGAGGCGGAGGCGGAGTCGGAAATGATGCAGGCAGTGGGCAGGATGCTGGAGGCTCGATGTCCAATGCGCTTTCTTTGTCGAACACCAACATGTCTTGGACAAACAACTCGACATCCTTCCAGGGAAACCTCTCGACATCGAATGACGATGATTGGTATTCAATCTACGTGCCGTCCGGATATGGAATTTACATCGAGATGTTTCACAACACCAATGCAGACTTCGATATGTGGCTCTATGACTCAAATGGAACCCAGATTGATGTCGCATTCACAGGAAGCAACCCAGAGACTGTAGGAAGTAATGGTACTAATGTTGGGTCATCAACAGTATATCTGGAAATCAAAGACTGGCCGACATTCCCGTCCTATGGGTCTTACAATGTTACGCTGAGCCTATTCTCAATAATCGGAAATCCTGGATACAACCAGAATGACGCTGCCTCGGGCATTGATGCAGGAGACGATGCCCTCAATGCCACAAACCTCCCAATTCCACAGACTTCCAACAGCACAAGGTCGTTCTCCGGCTGGAAGTCAGCGAGCGACGACCCCCAAGACTGGTACTCTTTCACCGTTCCGACAGACCATGGAGTGGAAGTCAACATGTCCTCTACAAACGTCACTGGGTACCTCGTAATATATTGGGAGTCGAACCTAAGCTTGATCGATTCATCGACAAATAACAATGGGGCCGAGTATGTTACATCTGATGGTCCCGAAGTCAGCGGCCAGGATGTCCTGCTGAGGGCATGGGCAATCACCGGAGAAGGGTCCTACAACTTCACTGTGACTATTTTCTATCTAGACAGTGACAACGACGGCTGGCAAGATACGGCCGAGATTCAATGCGGCACCGACCCCGAGGACTACAACTCCACTCCATCAGACTTCGACGGTGATGGAATCTGCGACACAATGGACCAAGACGATGACAACGACGGCACAGATGACGACGATGACGACTTCCCCCAAGACCCCAGTGAAACAACCGATACCGACAACGACGGTGTCGGCAACAACGCCGACGACGACGACGACGGCGATGGATGGGACGACTACGAAGAGGACAACTGTGATACGAATCCACTAGAATACAACAGCCGGCCAATCGACACAGACGCAGATGGCACTTGCAACGAGCTCGATGACGATGATGACGGGGATGGATACCTAGATTCCTCAGACGACTTCCCACTCGATGACTCAGAATGGCTGGATACCGACAACGACGGAACCGGGAACAACGAAGATACCAACGACGATGGCGACGGATTTTCTGATGCAGATGAGATTCTATGCGGCTCTAACCCATTGTCTTACGCATCCGTGCCTGTGGACACCGACACTGACGGAGTGTGCGATGTCATGGACTCAGATGACGATGGAGACAGCTTCGCGGATGACATCGATGAATTCCCCCTCGACCCCCAAGAATGGGTCGACACGGACTCTGATGGGCAGGGTGACAACTCCGACTTCGATGATGACAATGATGGCGTAATTGACGAATACGACGCATTTGATACCGATCCCAGTGAACAGTATGACCTAGATGGAGACGGATTGGGGGATAACGCCGATACAGACGACGATGGAGACGGATGGTCAGACTCAGACGAAACCACCTGCCAATCTGATTCACAGGACTTAGCAAGCACTCCCCCTGACTGGGACTCCGACCAATTCTGTGATGTCATGGATGAGGATGATGATGGCGACGGATACCCAGATACAACCGACTCTTTCCCGTTCGATGCGAACGAGTGGACGGACACAGACTCCGACGGGATAGGTAACAACGAGGACACGGATGACGATGGCGACTCATGGGGGGACGATATTGAGCCCAACTGCGGAGCAGATCCGCTTGACGTCACATCAACACCTGCCGACTCAGATTCCGATGGAACCTGTGACTATCTGGACCCAGACGATGACAACGATTCGGTAATGGACGTAGATGATGATTTCCCAGAGGATCCAAACGAATCGAAAGACACCGACGGGGATGGAACAGGGAACAATGCCGACAATGATGATGATGGAGACGGTTGGGACGACTCCTCGGAGTCACTGTGCAACACCTCGCCCCTATCGGATCAGTCAGTCCCAGAAGATACTGATATGGATGGGACTTGCGATATGCTTGACATGGACGATGATGACGATGGGGTCCCAGATAGCGGGGACGAGTTCCCCAAGGATGCCGCGGAGTGGGAGGACCTCAACAATGACGGCCTAGGGGACAATGGTAATCCACTTTCTATAACCGACAGGATGAAGCTGAGTCCAGGGATATCTGCTCTAGCAATACTCGCTGTAATGTCCCTCGCTGGGGCTATGATATACTCTACCGCATTCGCTGGTAAGGGCTACCCCCCACTCTCGAGAATCATCTCTAGGAGGGAGAACTCAGTAAAAGATGCCGAGAACCCCCCTGCTCAGACTGAAAGCACCCCCGCTCCAGTGCCCTCTGGCGTGACCGATGAATCAGAAAATGAACAAAACTATGCCAAGTCATGGGAGGATCTGCCCCCGGGCGGCCAGTATACGGAGACCAATCCAGTGAGGTATGAAGGGGACGAATGTGGAATCTGGGAACAAAGGGCCGACGAGAGTTGGATAAGGAAGTGAGTTATTTTTTGAAAAAAATCGATACATTTCCCATGTTCAATCGAATTAAATGGCCTGAGGCCACAAACACACCCTTAAAGGGTGATAATTCAATATGCTTTCATGGAGGAGCATCTAACGGTATTGTTATATCATTCACATCTTCTCATGAACGCCAGTGACGCCCATGCGAAGCGATGTAGCCCGTTCGATTGCCCTAGTAATGCTAATGATTGTCTCGGTACAAATGCCGATGTTCGATAACGCGGAAGAGCCCGTGGAATTGAAAGAAGAGCCAGCCATAGAGATGGTAGCTCAAAACCCCTGTCAGGGCTATGACGCCTGTTTAGGTCTTGACGCGGGCGGCTATAACAACAGGAACACCATGTGCGTCGGATCCTCGACCGCGGGGTCGTGCCCCGTCGCCAATCTGAGCTCATACATTGATTACGGATCGGGCCCAACTACCACCACGTTCTACGGCTACATGGACGGTTTCAGCAGCGCAGGCGCACTCGATGACGATGACGTGTACACAATGTGGGTTCCGTGGGGCTACGGAATCAACGTCACCCTTTCGTGGAACTCCAGCGTCACCATGATGTACGGACTATTGGGTCCCAGTGGACTATCCAGCACATATGACTCTGGATATGACTCATTTGGCTATGGGGCCTCCTCAGGTGTAACGATGACCACACTTGGTACCTCAGTCAGTGACACCGCATTGGATATTTACCTAGACTGCTACAGTAACTACTGCAAGACTTCATCGGGTTACACAAGTGACTACAGGATGGACATCACTAC
>DALF01000062.1:0-8914 GCA_002499345.1 Euryarchaeota archaeon UBA170
GTGGCTGTTAAGCATCCGGGCGACTAACCATCCCTATTTGAACCGATTGGAAGGCTTCGAAGGGGGCTAATCCTCTTTGCAAACAATATACATGGTGTAATCTCCAGTATCTCTTGATAGTTCAATATCTACCATGAACGATCTTGAACCATCTAGCTCTCTCATTGCCTTGTGAAGTCGTCTCTGCAACTTTGGATGAATATCGGGGTCTAGTGAACACCTAAGCGTTACACTGCCTATTTCTAGCCTAGCAAGCGATGAAGCAGTCTGTGAAATTGTATGGTCTTCAGGAGGGGACAGCTTGTGTTGTACTACTCTGCCGCTAGAAATTACGAATCCCCCAACTTCATCATCATCATTGATTGGTTCTGTATGTATGAGCAAGGGCCTTCTTCCATCTGTTCTGATCCAAGAGAATCCGCTTCCATCGGGTATCGCCTTTGAAATCCACTCATCCTGCAATCCACTTTCCAGAATCACCGGGTCAACTATTGTGATCCAAGAATCAAATGGCGGCGGCTCTCTAAGCCTGATTTTTGAAACGCTCCCTCCCTCTCCTTCTATGGTTGACATTATCCTCTTGGTACCCATCCTTATGCATCTTCTGGACTTGTTGGACGACAACGAGCCAATCCACATGGAAAGCCTGTCCACTCTCCCCCCACCTCTGCTCATCCACTCCCAAGTCCTCCCACACCCCGGAAAGGTCCTTTCTACAATTTCATCAATCATAGACCGTTGCTCTGAATCTAGCCTCGGTGAAAGGTCAAGAATGATACAGGGCCCGTTTGGCCCCAGTTCTAGGTACTTCTTCCAAGACGATAGCAACGGCTCTATGCTGGGCTTCATCTCATCGATGTGATGATTCTGAGCATCCCTAGGCCTGGCTGGATCTAAATGTAGCATCGCAACAGGTGGATGGGCTCTTGTTCCGGCCTCTCTAAGACTGGACCAGAACTCAGTCATCACTCCCTCTGAGTCAGTACCATCTCCTATTACCACCCTGTCCATAGTTCTCTGAATATCGTCTTTGCCCGCAACGGCAAACATGTTTGCGGCACACAGGACCGCGGCATTTCCGTCTATCTCTACTCCAAGAGAAGGTCTTTTGAGAACATTGGAGTAAGCAATAAGCTGTATCCCGGACCCTACTGCGGCATCCAAGATAATTCCAGGTCCCAATGAACTAGGATCTATTTGTTCAGCACGTGCGAGAGCTACGCTCCAGGGAGTGGAGAGCCTACGCATTTGCTCAGTCATGTGAAACGATGGCTCCCCCTTTCTTGCCGATTCAGCGCTCTCTCTCTTGTCAGCCTCCTTCGCTACGGATGCCGAAGGACGAACCGATGCGTGTGAGCTATCTTCCGACATTCCTTAACCCCAATGCCCTATCCTGAAAGAGGTGCCCTATCTAGATTAACCTCGAATCTCAGCCAAACATCCTGAAGCTCGTGCCCATCACTATTGCCGTAAGCTATCGGAGGAGGCAGTAAGGTGATGTGACTGGTACCACTCTCTACTCCGGGGATCAATCCTCTATCCTCATCAATGTCCAAGCCTATCGCAGACCATCCGAACCCTTCTATCGACCACCATGGATCGCCAGCATTCTCTGTCCATGTTCCACTATCCAGCTCCTCTCCAGTATCTGCATTCCAAACCGTATACTCTACTTCTACTCTATCTCCCTCTTCGACATGTATCGTTCTTGAATCAACACCTTGGAAAACAGTGACATCCAACCTCACCTCTGCAGAAATTAGAGATACATGAGAAGCGATGACCGATATCTCTCCTTCGGTAACATCCCCAGTCAGTAAAACCTCTAGAATAACGGAATCTCCGCTTGGCATCTCATTTATGAGATATTGCGTATCCTCGGACTCAGAGAAAAGAACGTCAGAGCTACTTATCTCCAGTAGCAAATCTAGAGTCTGATTTCCCCTGTTATAGACTACTAATGACGCAGTATCGCCCTGTCCCTGATGCTCCCAGTCGCATCTTAATTCTCCCGGATAGAGGAACAAATCATCCTGTGAAGACAAATTCTCAGGCCAGGTCCAATCGCCCTCACGAGAGTCGCATGTATCGAATAACATATCAACCTCCCAAGCCCACCTGCCATCTATCTCAATCATCGACTCATCAACAGATTCGAAAGACTCTTCCAGATTATTCAAAAATTTACTGGCATCGAATCCTATCCATATAGATGATACCAAAATCACGATAATGGTAGAAATTGAAAGTAGTATCGAGACTCTAGGAACTGCCATCTCATTGATACCCAGAGGTACTGGAGGGTGCTCAATTTCATCGGGTGTATCCGATATCCAGGACCTCGTCACAGTTGTTTTGCCGCGCCCGACCATCATCAACGTTGGCCCACTTTGATCTCCTATGCTCTGATTATCTCACTCTCAGCCCTTCACCATATTATCTTCATTTCTTAATCCTAACCATGAGATAATTCCTAACTCAAGTGCAATTATTGAAAGTCCTAACAGGAGAGTTTGAGGCTGGAAAATTATCTCCCCATAGAATACGACTGAGAATAAAATTGCCATTGCAAGATCCGCGAGCCCCCAGGCCCTCAGTGATTTCCTTAATTGTAGAATCCCTGTTACCCATACGGATGTTGATAGGATGACTAGGAAAATTGGAATTAACAGCGATAAGCCGCTCATAATCAGCCCTAAAATTAGCAGTAAGTGAGCATTAATTGCCAGCATTACAGACCACCTCTCGCCTTTCATTGGAATGGTACACACTAGCAGTATCAAGAGAACTATTCCAAGAGAGCCGTATAAGTCCCCGACAATACCAGAAAACCCATCAAACCAACTCTCAATCGAAAGTATGGCCAATGCAATAGATAAAATCCCCATTCCCAGAGCATTTGGCTGTTTTCTCCTCCATCCTTCCAGTAATGTTGAAATTACCACTATGATAGATGCAAATCCGACTGATAGTAGTGTTACAGAGACCCCTCGGAAACCCAGAGAGAAACCATCTTCTGTTTCCCTTCCCTTTGTAGATCTCAAATTACCTATCCAGTAACTTGTTACGGCCAATCCAATCAAACAAATCTCTAGAGCCATCAGAGGGCCTTTCCACTCCATGGCTTCCCCAGAGAACGGATCTACACTCAGTGGCCACGGCATCGACTCATACAATATGGCCCCAAAAATCCTATCTGCCAGAAGGGGGTAGATTATCCAATCAATCGCTATTGGAATCCTGTCCAACATGTTATCCTGCTGATAAAGTGAAATCAATGACAACTCCACAATCAGAACAACTAGTACTCCCATACTGGTAAGATCCTGATTACTAGCCCCCGGGCCAAGCAGAGAGAAGATGTGAACAATCACAAGTCCAGATATTGCCAACGCTATTGGCATCTCTATACCAAGGATGTGGGGGAGATCAAGCTCTAACTGTCTTGTACGCAATCTCGCTACAGCGATTAGTAAAGTAACAAATGCCCCAATCGCAAGTAGAAGCACAGGATTAGGGCCAGAAGTGAACCCAATTACTAGGCTGGTCGTAAAGACTAGTATCATCACGGCGATTACTATTACCGGACGGTGACTAACGTCAGAGGTGTAGAGCTCTTCAACATCGTCTGTTTGAGCTTTCTCACGACGTTTCTTCCGAGAGGATTGCATCTCTGCTTCTCTAGCGTCATAGGTACCTAACTGTCCTTCTTCACGACTCTCTGATATCTTTTCTAAGGCTAGTGACCTCCTTGCATTCATCTTGGTCACTGATTGAAGCTCCCTACGCACCTCCCCCCTTGCTACCAGCCATACTGTGGCCATCATGAACATACCAATCGACAAAGACAATGCTAGAGAATCGCCCTGAATGTATGCTACTCCAACACAGATCGACATCAGCCACAGAGAAGATAGCGCCGGCTTGAGCAAATCTTCAATCTCACCAGCCTTGGGAAGATAAATTGCGAGTAAAAGACCTGTACTTGCTATCGCAATCATCGATGGTTCGATTACTGGCAGAAAGGAAAAATCTTCCAGAACAATACTGATATTCCTATTAGGAATTAGAAAGAGAAGTGGAATCCCCATGGCTCCCATAGACGTCGTTAAGAAACCCTCATCTTCTCTCTTAGTGAGAAGGATGGAGGCCAATACGATACATACCAAAATAGATACATATTCTCCCATTCCATGTCGCCATTGTATCACCAGAGACGAGAAAAGAATAATTCCAATCATGAGAGAAGTATTTCCGATTCTGACACCTCTGGCATACGCCAATACATGCAAGCCCCACACTAGTCCCGAAACTAATAGCAAGGTAGGTGAAGTGAAGGCACCAAACTGAGCCATAAATAATATTGAAATCATTGGCAACCACAGTCCCAGACTCCATAGCTGAAGAGCCCCAGAATCTCTTAATGACGCAGAAATTTCAGAAACTCCAAGAAATTTAGATGCTAGATTAACATCTGTCTTCCCCATATTCTCATTCACTACAGCCATCATTACCGAGCAAATAATAAGATATCCAGATAGTGGAAAAGGATCTATGTGTATTATACTCCCAGGGTCGTCTAAATTATTCGACACCAACAGAGTCCGTAGCGTCTCTTGAGCTAGCTGTTCTAGGACAATCCACGTCCATGGTAGCAAAACAGTCACTCCAGCCAGAGAGGGGGACTTTCTCTTGATCGCCAGCACCCCACTTCCAACATGAAGAAATGACAGCATCGTTAGCAGAAGGATGCCTCCATCTCCACCTGCCTCGTTGGAATCAGACGGAACTAGGATTACTAGCAAGGTGAGTACCGCTACTGAACCCATCCAGAGTACTCTATCTGTGACACTATCCTGGTCCCTTAGTATCACAAATGCGACAGTTATGGAACCAACTAGCGTGAATATGGTGTACTCCGAAAAACCCAGTGATGAAGACACAGTCGTACCAAACACAAGAACAAGTAACAGAATTATCGCCATTGTGATAAGAGGTAACGATACTCTCTTCCAGGAAACTCCCCTAACAACAAGATATGACCCCGAGAATGCTCCACAAAGAACAGTTACCATTCCCAAGGCATACCCGATGTCTCCTCTATTTGCTGCCACCGCTAGAAGAGCACCTATTAGTCCAAGTGATACTGAAACGCCCCATAGCCCCGGCTTTCCAAGGCCCAATATCTTCATGCCCTTCGAGAACCAATTCTCCTCTCTGGCAAAACGAGTTGCCATGCCCGCGTTCATACCAGTCGTAATCAGCATCAGAACAAATAGAAGAAGCGGCTTATCCAAGGCCAGAACTCTCAACTCTCCAATTTCAAACCCATCAGTGATGGCATGCATCCCTATCCATAGGTTTGAGGATGCAATACCAAGCGCCGCAAGATTCCCCGACTTCCGGTGAGCCGCAAGTATATGCATCAAGATAGTAGAAATCAGAATCATGAAAGCAACACCCTCCTGGCCATACAAAGATCCCGCCGTGGAACCCACGGCGAGAAGTACGAGAGTTGACTGAGCAGCAATGGCATCGTGTTCGTATCTGTACGAAGCCACTATGTTCAATCCCACGGTGACTAAAAGGAGAGCTCCAAGCCCCTCTACTCCAATGATGCCCCATCTCTGCAACTCTATGGACAGACCATACAGTACCTTCATTGAGATTATTATCCAAGTAATCCCAAGAACCCTCAACCTTCTGTCTTTGGACCATCTCTCTCCAAGGAAGAATCCAATAGAGGCAAGCAATATGAGAGAGATAGTGGCAACTAGAGGATCGAACACAAAACCAATCTGAAAACCTATGGCACTGTAGACTAGGATCATCGTACCCATAAGAACCCAGTTTATTCCCCTCTCCCCTTCAGTAGCAATATCAGTCACTACATCCGTCTCTGGGGCTGTTTTCACACTCCCATCCTTCTCTACGCTCCCTGGAACTTTGACTCGGACAAACGGATCAAAAACCTCTCCAATGGCATCGTCAATATCTTTGACTTCTTCCTCAGATACTTTCTCTTTTACGAATTGAGAATCATCCACTAGATCGCCCAAATCCAACTTATCACTGATTCGAAAGGCCCTCTTACGGATGATATCATCGTCCGAAGTGCCATCCACCATCAACTCGCGTAGAGCATATGAGCGATAATCGCATCCCCGATAAGTCAGTGTTCAAGCAGGTTACAATCCGCGCTGTCACATACGCAACCCTTGAAGGCGGGTATCCTAGTCGGGGGGCATGGAGGACCGAGCTCTGTCGGGCTCCAGCCCCGTGCCAAAAACTACATTGGCGGACCACGGACTGAATGTTAGTGGCAATGTACACTGGAATCTTGGTTGGGAGAAGTTGCATGAACTAGCCGTTTCGAGGAAAGAGGCAAAGTTCACTTCTCACGGAGTGCTACTAGCAACTACCGGAGAGAGAACCGGTAGGTCTCCCAATGACCGATTCATCGTCAAGGAATCCGGCTTAGCCGAGGAGGTATGGTGGGGGGATGTAAACAGGCCAATCTCGGC
This sequence comes from Euryarchaeota archaeon UBA170, assembly GCA_002499345.1. Lineage (GTDB taxonomy): Archaea > Thermoplasmatota > Poseidoniia > Poseidoniales > Thalassarchaeaceae > MGIIb-O5. Next base: position 6,525 of record DALF01000062.1, read on the forward strand.
TGAGAAGTTTGAGGGACTTCTAGAAAAGACTAGGAAGTACCTAGACAAGGCTAACCACCTATTTGTCAAAGATGCGTTCTGTGGAGCAGACAAAAGGCACAGAATGCCAGTCAGACTAGTGACCGAGAACGCGTGGCACGCTGCTTTCATGCACAACATGTTCGTCAGGGCCACTGAAGAAGAGCTCGAAATACACGAGCCCCAGTACACAATTCTCCATGCTCCCTCTTTGCAGGCCAGTCCAATCAAGGACGGAACTAATTCTGGTGTCTTCGTGATCCTAGCTCTTGATAGGGGACTCGTCATTATTGGGGGGACTCACTACGCCGGCGAGATAAAGAAAGCGATATTCACTATCATGAACCACATTCTTCCAGAAAAGGGACTTCTCCCTATGCATTGCTCAGCGAATACCGATGGCCAGAAATCTGCCTTATTCTTCGGACTATCAGGTACCGGTAAGACCACCCTTTCTGCCGATCCAGATAGGGCTTTGGTGGGTGATGATGAGCATGGGTGGTCAGAGGACGGAGTCTTCAATTTCGAGGGAGGGTGCTATGCCAAGCTTATCAATCTCTCAAAGAATGATGAGCCCGCTATCTTCGCAACCACCAGGATGCGCGGTACAATCCTAGAAAATGTTGTTTTGAATGCGGATGGAACCCCAGACTTTACCAACGATTCTCTCACTCAGAATACTAGAGGATCGTACTCCATTGAGTCAATAGAGAACAGGACCCCTGATTCCATGGCAGGGAATCCGAAGAATGTCGTTTTCCTGACTTGTGATGCCTTTGGAGTCCTACCTCCTCTGTCCAGACTCACGCCCGAGCAGGCCGCATATCACTTCATTTCAGGATATACCGCTAAGGTAGCCGGTACTGAGATTGGCATTACAGAGCCGCAGGCAACTTTCTCGACCTGTTTCGGCGCGCCATTCATGCCCAGACACCCATCAATATATGCGAATCTACTTTCTAAGAAGATTAGACAGAATGATGCCAAGTGCTGGCTAATTAACACTGGATGGGTAGCAGGTGGCTACGGAGACAGTAGCAGGATCAAAATAAAGTGGACCAGGGCATTGCTCAATGCGGCCTTGAGAGGAGATTTAGATGACGTAGTTTTTGTCAAGGACCCAAGGTTCGGATTCTCAGTACCAACGACATGCGAAGGAGTCCCCGATACTATTCTCCAACCTCGTGATACATGGAACGATAAGAAGAAATTCGATAATGTGGCTGATCTTTTAGCTCGCATGTTCATAGAAAATTTTGAGCAATACAAGGATGGGTGTAGCGACGAGGTAATGGCTTCTTCACCCAATGTGCTCGGATAGTTCGATTCAGGTCAATCTAAGAGATCAGCAACATCCATGTTCTCTATCCGGAGCTGAAACAAATACTACTCTGTCCACATCATGAATATTCCTTAGTTGTGTGATCATTTTTCTGATTGATCCTGCCTTGCCCCTAACCTGCATAGTATCAACACAAGAGTGACTTTCAGGCAGACAAGTATGACTGTAGGACGAAATGTCAACATCTCCTGAATGCCTAATCTCAGCTAACTTATTCTCAACATCATGCTGGAAATATACAACTGTAGTACCCTCTATCCGAAGGTCATCCTCCATCTGATCGAGGTCACCACGCATCAAATCTTCAGCGAAGTGAATACTGGCATCTCTCAAGAACATACTCCTATTTTTGTAACCCGTCTGCTCAACAAGGGTGCCAAGCCTATCTGCAAAATTAGCATCAGTGCTGAAAGAAACAATCCTACTCATAAAAACTCCAGTTAATGACTACTAATAATAATTTCCTTTAATGTAGTTATTAACATATATTAAATATGTAATAGCCAGCGGACGAGACCATGAAGAGTGTAGCGTACAGGTCGATATTACTAAGCGTACTAATGATAACATCAAGCCTAGCTGGATGCCTAGGCGATGAGGTAGAAGATGCCGATGATTCCGACCAAATAGTAGATCCAATCACTGTCTTCGGATCAGTGATGGTATCCACTTATCACGTTGGTGAGCTGGTAAAGGCAGTAGCAGGGGAACATGTAGAAATGCACTACATGAGCCAAGACAACGTCCCTGCACACGACTATGATCCATCAGCAGCCGATTTAATCAGGTTGCAAGAAGCAGATGTATTCTTCTATCATGGTCTGAATCTAGAACCATGGGTAGACTCGGCTTTGGAGTCCCTAGGTGCTGATGCTCCTCCTTCGTTCATGACACATACCATGATGGACGGAGAGGTTACATTAGACTATGAATCGCTACTGGTGTCTAATTTGTGTGAATTGATGAATGACGGGCCGTTTGAGAGTACTACTCTTGCGACCATGTCTGACGACCATGACGACCATGACGA
>DALF01000062.1:9239-10025 GCA_002499345.1 Euryarchaeota archaeon UBA170
CATGACGACCATGACGACCATGAACCACCTAGGTATTCCCAGGTCTTCCATGACCTGGACATCTACAGCACAGGCGATCTATACAACCTCACAGTCACAGTCTACTTCGAGGATGCCAATATGAATGACGATGGAGACTTGATAGCGCTAATGGAAGAGCGAGTCAACTTCACCGTCGTATACGAGTTCGACAGGGAGCTCGCAGATGGCAATATGGGTATCGTATATGCGAACATGGAGCAAAGCGTAGTCGGCCCATTTGGACAAAGCGAAGGAGGCAGCTCGTTATCGTCTAGTTACACCGAGAGGACGTATTTCCAGAGCCACATGGCATCGTACGGCACAGGTCCGGTGGGGGCCGAAGAGGGAATCAACTCCATCGAGATAACGATACTGGACAGGGACGATCCCAACAACAATCCTCTCGTCCTCGATGACGGCGTGGTGGAGTTCGATTTTAACATCACATGGGTTGAAGATGGTGACGACGACGACCACGACGACGACCACGATGACGACCATGGCGACGACCATGACGACCACTCAGACGAGGAGGGGGACCACGACGACCACGACGACCATGAAGGACACGGCCATGCAGTGGCTGAGAAGGTAATACAGAATCCAGAGGCATGCCCAGATGATACAATCATCCAGGTATTCCACATGGAGGAGGGAGAGCATATACTAGAGTTTGAGTCAGAACATGGTGAGGAGTTCAATATGGCTGTTCTGAAGATGCTAGGAGGGCACGCTCACCATGACCATGACGACCACTCAGACGAG
>DALF01000062.1:10407-11131 GCA_002499345.1 Euryarchaeota archaeon UBA170
CATGACGATGAGATGTGCCACAACACCGACACCCACGAGAACTACGAGTCGACAGAGGAGGACTGCGAGGCCGCAGGACATGCTTGGATGGGTGACGACGACCATGGTGAACATGAGGACGAAATGTGCCACAACACCGACACCCACGAGAACTACGAGTCGACAGAGGAGGACTGCGAGGCCGCGGGCCATGTGTGGATGGGCCATGAAGACCATGATCTCCCAGAAATCCATGCGGACCGAGTTGCTCACTCTCTCTCTTTCCCTATACATATAGCTGGAAACTGGATGGATGAGTGGGGAACAGAACACTCCATTGACTCAGATTCATGGAATGAAAACACTATCACACACTATGACAATCATGACATGTGGGCCGTAGCCCAGAACAGTGAGGATGATGAGTTTAGTCCCGGCCTCTGGTCGAAGTACGACTGGACATGGGAAATGGAAGAGCTGTACTACTGCCAGTCCACCTTCGGTGCTGATACAGAGGCAGACGCTCTGTCGGCCGAGAGCGCTGACGCTAGCAATTTAGCGACCGGATGCGGCGGATTCCCATGGAGCCTTATGGAAGAAGCTGGCCATGATGACCACCATGACATGGTCTGCTATGACATGAACATACATGCCGTCGATAGTACGATCACTACTGAAGAAGACTGCGATGCTGCCGGTTTGATGTGGACAGCTGCTGACAGTGGTCCTAGTGATGACGACCACG
>DALF01000062.1:11458-24607 GCA_002499345.1 Euryarchaeota archaeon UBA170
GATGACGACCACGACGGCGATGGTGGCATGCAGACGATGTCAGGCCATGGTGACCACTCAGAAGATGATGACGACGACCACGGCGATGAAGATCACCATGATGTAGGAGCAGTAATCATCCATATCGAGGAAGAAGGCGACTACGGATTCGCTATGCCTAGCGACATAGAATTCTATGTCATAATGGGAGAGGGGGGCCACGATGACCATGACGACCACGGCGATGAACATGACGACCACTCAGACGAGGAGGGAGACCATGACGACCACTCAGACGAGGAGGGAGACCATGGCGATGAAGACCACAGCGATGGGATTGAAGCTGATGAGGGAGAGGAAGAGTTCGACTACGACCCACATAGCTGGCTTGACCCGCTTTCGTTCAACGAACAACTCAAACTAGTACAGGACAAGCTAACAATGACATTCCCAGAGGGAACTGAAGTATTCGCAGAGAATACTGAGGTATACTCGGAACAACTCACCCAGCTTCACGATCGCTTTGAAGTGGCGTTGGGAGATCAGGGAACCTGTGTCACGGGTGGATCCGCCAAGACGATTGTTGCTAATCACAACGCATATTCGTATATGTCAGTCAGGTACGACATCGATGTAGTGAGTGTCCATGGACTTGATCCAGAGGGCGAGCCTTCCCCAGCAGAAATCGCTGAGGTCGTCGAGAAAATCAAGGAAGAAGGAATCACTGTACTATTCGTTGAGGAGTTTACCGATCCCTCTGCTGTTCAGAGTATTGTTGAGGAGACTGGTGTGGAAGTGCAAATCTTGTACACAATGGAGATGCGTCCCAGTGACAATACGGATGACTACCTGTCTATGATGGACAAGAACATCGTGAACATAGTAACTGGAATTGGGTGCTAGTACCCGATATACGTGAAGAACCAGCGAAGAGGGTTGAGAGTATGTCCCTATCTGAGGCATTGCCCCCTCTCTTCGTTGGGTCAACATTCCTGGTTCTCGTCATTTATTTGGGATTTGAGTATGTGAGGGTAAAGTTTGCTTAGCGATTGCTACTCCCTTTCAGGATACCATACATTCATGTCTGAGATATTGTATAGCGATACAGGTTTAACGCGAGGCCAGTGTAGAGGGTGAAAGAGATGGAGATACCTATCCTTGATGTCTGTGATCTTTCGGTTGCTCGTTCTGGAAAGATAATCATAAAGGATATTTGTCTAACCATAAACGAGGGAGAGTTTGTTGGTATTGTAGGTCCCAATGGCAGTGGGAAATCAACTCTTTTGCTAGCTCTTCTTGGGGTTCTCAAGGCACGAACTGGGACAATTGAGATATATGGTAACCCCCCGATGTCAAGAAAGATCCAAGGAATGGTTGGCTGGGTATCACAAGCGGCTGCAAATCTTCCAAAAGATATCAGAATTACCGTGCGTGAATTAGTAAGACTAGGCACAATAAACTCTGGTAATATGTTCGACTTGGCTGATAATGGTCGTAGTGAGAGAGTAGATAGGGCAATCAAAATGACAGGTCTTGAGAATGTTGAAAATATCGATATTTCCAGTCTCTCGGGAGGTCAGAGACAGCGTACAGTAATCGCACGTGCTTTAGCTACAGAAGCAGACTTCATTCTACTAGATGAGCCACTAGTAGGCATCGACCGCGACTCAAGAAACTCACTGTTAAAATTACTCGACCGACTCTGTCATGAGGAGGGAAAGACCATCTTGATGGTGTCCCATGATTTAGCGGCCATGAGACAAACAGCGCATAGGATGGTTTTCCTCGAAGAGACCATTAGATTTGACGGACCTACCAGAAACTTCCCGGATCTGGAGAGACTTGCTGATTTGAGAGGAATAGAGCCTGTTCATGATGACGTTCATATGCACGAGGCGAATTAAGGAGGGCATAAAGATGGGGATTGGCACTATTATTCTGGAGATTGTCGCTCCTCTAATGGAATCTATCGCTCCGATGATGCCCGGCGTGATATTTCCGAAGTTCTTCACCTTAGAAATGTTCCAACGTTCGTTGCTCGCAGCAGTAATGGTGGCCATGGTGGCAGGTTTTCTGGGTACCTTCCTTTTGATACGTAATCTGGCACTAATTGGAGATGGTCTTGCACATGTTTCTTTCGGGGGTGTGGCTGTCGGTATTGTTCTCGGAGCTACCTCTCCCTTGTGGTATGCACTAGTTTTCAGCATCTCTGCGGCCATTCTTATTTTCGAATTACAATCAAGAGAGATTCTCACTGGTGATGCTTCTATTGCGATATTTCTCACAGGAATGTTAGCCTTAGGGCTCGTGGTCTTGAGGTATTCGGGAGTAGGAATAACAGTAGAAGTAGAGAGCTATCTGTGGGGCAGCCTTCTGCTTACTTCGTCCCAAGATCTGGACTTAATATCTACAATCTCTGTAATATCATTTCTTCTGCTGATAGTGATACGTCCAGTATTGTTGGCCACAACTATTGACCCTCTAGCCGCACAGGTACAAGGAATTCCCGTCCGAGCGATAGGTCTACTATTCAGTGCAATAACTGCGGCAGTGGTAGTTAGTATGGTACAGGTGGTCGGGACTCTTCTCGTAACAGCATTGTTAGTCACTCCTGCCGCAACTGCACAACTGATTAGTCGAAGTTTCCGTTCCTGTTTAATTTGGACACAAATATTTGCCCTTAGCGCTGTCTTCTTCGGACTCTATTTCTCAGCTGAGTTAGACACAGGTAGTGGCGCAATGATTGCCTTGGTCGCCGCACTGATATTTGCAATAGTTGCAATATTGAAAATCTTTGCATCAGATATTATCGATGCAAAAGCAATTTTATCTGAATAAGACTCAGATGAGATTATCGATGATATCATCTAAATCCTGTCTTTTTCCACAGTAGTAGCATCTCACCTCTAATGGGTCCCGACTGTAGAGTATGAGTTTCTGAGGAAGAGGCTCTCTAGGGTTCTTAGTGATGCAGTTAGAGAAGGTACATCTTGCAACATTTACCATCTCTTCCGCTAGATCAACAACCCTCTTCTCCGCTACACCATAGTTCCTGATAATAGCTACACTAGCATTCGGTGAAATCAATGCGAGCCTATCTAGCTCCTCCTGATTCAGCTCTAAATCCTCGATTTTCAGTAGATCCTTCCTTCCCATCTTATCACTAGGGACATTCATCACAAGTGAGACCGGATTCGATCTGTTTGTGTCGATTCTGAGCATCTTGATCACTTGCAGTGCGTGACCAGCAGGAATGTGATCTATGACCGTTCCATTGCAGATTGCTGTAACCCTTCTCATCTCACTCATTTCTTCACCTCCTTCGGTATCTTTACCCCAAGACTCCTGCAAAGAAGTGCCATCCTAGTGGGGACACCATTGAATGCCTGTTGGAAGTATCTAGCATTTACTGTGGAGTCTAAACTAGGATGTAACTCACTGACCCTGGGAAGAGGGTGCATTACAATCATGCCCTCCTTAGCACCACTCATGTCCTTGGCATCCAACATGTATATTCCAGCAACCTTCGCATACTCGTCCTCATCTGGAAAACGCTCTTTCTGTATCCTCGTCATGTAGATTACATCGGCATCAGGAATGGCGGCGATCAAATCGGTAGACTCTGAAATTGTGGCTCCAGTAGAGCGAAGATCGTTAACAATCTCATCAGGCATCATCAGTGTTTCAGGAGAGACCAGAGTCAGCTCAGCTCCGAAACGGGTCAGAGCATGAGATAGGCTATGTACGGTCCTGCCATACCTCAGATCGCCGACTAGAACCACATTCAGTCCCTCGATGGTCCCATGAGCCTCCCTGATTGTGAAAAGATCGAGCATTGTCTGTGTGGGGTGATTTCCAGCACCATCTCCGGCATTGAGGATTGGAATATTAATTGCATCTGCACTGTATTGTGCCGCCCCTTGTTGTGGGTGCCTGATTACTGCGATATCGGCATAACCCTCGACCATTTGCATTGTATCGAATAGCGTCTCTCCCTTAGCCACAGAGGTACCAATGGAACTGAAGTTAAGGACAGACCCGCCGAGCCTCTTCATCGCCGCCTCAAAGGACATTCTAGTCCTAGTGGAGTTCTCATAAAACATATTGGCGAGAACCTTTCCTTCCAGAAGAGGAAGGTGAACATCGCCCCTTGCTACAGCTACAAGTCTCTCTGAATCGTCTAGGATAGACAATATTTCTTCATTACTAAGGTCATCCATGGTCACTACGTCAGACATCGCGCTCCTTTCGCTCCGGTGGTGGGAAGGTCATATGTGTTGTCATTACTCAGTAACTAATTATTGTCAGTAAACCGTCGTCTTGATGTGTAGTGTACGGCCCCATAAGGCTGATGATAATCAGTCGAACTCCACTCAGGGCATCTTTCTGCGGTGGAGGTACGGATATCGATTGGTTCTCTCATTCAAAGGAGAATGGTGGAAAGGTCGTATCTCTGGCTATTGACAAGTACATCCATGTGTTGGTGAACAAGAGATTCGATGATAGGGTCAGAGTATCATACTCATCTCTGGAGTTAGTGGATAATTTCGAGGATCTAAAACATGAGCTCGTTAGGGAGGCTATGAGAGTAACTGGTGTGACATCCGGAGTCGAGATTACAACTATCGCAGACGTACCTTCTAGGGGTACTGGACTAGGCTCTTCATCAACTGTTACGGTCGGTCTATTGAATGCCTTACACAAATTTGCAGGCCATGATGCCTCTCCTCATCAACTGGCCGAAGAGGCATGTTCGATAGAGATTGAAGTCCTCAATCAGCCAATAGGAAGACAAGACCAGTATGCGGCGGCATTCGGAGGTGTCAATGCTATTTCCTTCGATTCTAACGGAGTTTCCGTGGATCCGATTCCAGTCAATTGTGAATCTAAAATTAGAGAGGAGTTCACTCTAGTTTTCACAGGCCTATCCAGAAGCGCGTCCGAAGTTCTCAAGGAAGATCCAGATGATCCAGATGATAAGTTAAACAGACTTAGGAAAATTAGAAATCAGGCAGATATTGCAGAAGAATATCTCAATTCTTGTAAACTATCTGAACTAGGTGTTCTACTGGGAGATGCATGGAAGGAGAAGAGAGGCATTTCAGCCGCTGTCTCTGGTAGTGAGATTGACTCTCTGCATGATGAGATAATGTCGCTAGGGGCATCTGGTGCCAAGCTACTTGGGGCAGGAGGAGGAGGATTCTTCCTTGTTCATGGGGAATCATCCCTTAGGAAAAGACTGGAAAAACTAGAGGGTAAAAATAGACTAATTCCATTAGGAATGGACCATAAAGGATCAACAATTATCTTTGAAGGATGATCAGAATGTCAGCAAACAAAGTAATTTTTGTCTTCTCTATGATGATGATAGTTACAATATCGCCTCTAAGTTTCGCCGATTCAAATAACAAAGAGAACATCTCAACAGATCAGAATCAGATTACAGGTCAGGCAAGCCTCTCATTTCTGGAAAACTTTACTACAGACTCACAAATTAATGCTACATGGGATTTAGAAATTTCGATACCCGAGGACTACGGTACTGATTTACTACCTAATCAGTCAATAGGAATCAGGTCTCAGATAGATAATTATCTAGGTGATGCTGATGGAAATATTACTGAATCCGAGTTATCTGACTTCATACAGCTCGTAGTAAATGCGAGGTCATGGTCAAACTCAGAAGCGGCTGGCTGTTGTATATTCGACTATAACCAATTATCTATCTTGGACACAGTCACAGTGACTGTCACGCCTCCGTCTGTTGGCCCAGTCGATGGAGAGGGTATCGGAACCTGGGGATGGACGGAGTCTGTTGATTTACAAGCTATCAGCGACTTGAGGACAACGAGGCTTCTCGACCTGCCCAGAACAGGATCTATAATTGAGGAAATTCCCCTAGTCATCTCACTACAAGAGCCCTGGGAATTGAGATTCAGCGCAATGCAGGTTATAATCTCAGGCGAACCAAATAATTTCACTGTCCATAGATCAGAATCTCCCGTTTACTCGACAATCAGAATGGCCATTGGAGAGAACTCTCCTCCATCAGTGACTGTCAGTAGGACGGGCGGGTCATCGATTTCGACTCCTCTGAATCGTACCATATCTTTCTTCTCAGAGTGTGAAGATAGTATTTTGGAGACTCCCTCATTCGAATGGAAGCTTTCCAATAACGGGACAATAGTCAACAGCTCAACAGGGCAATATGGCTCTGATGAAGTAACTGTTGTATCAATAGATCCTAGGGAGTATGGTTACCTGACTGGAGATGTTCTCAGTGCAGAGCTCACTTGTATAGACTCATTCGGAACATCCTCTTCATGGTATGACAATATTATCATCGATGGAGAGAATCCAAGCTACGATATCAGATTTACAGAAATTACATCCAAGGGAATTGAGATTCAGCGCAATGAATCTGAATCCAGTATGTTCATCAGATCAGATAGCGAACTTTTTGTTGATGTTTTGACTTCGGATAACTCAAATCTACCAGTCTCCGTACAAGTGGCATCGAATAAGTCTCAGGGTTGGAGGCATTTCTCCAATGATGAGCTATATTTCTCGGCTACATTCAACCAAGGAGATCAAGTAAATGGCATGCATCTGCCGGTAGAGGATAGACATCAAGATAGGGAAAACAGCCACTGGGAGCTTCTGTTGAATGTTACTGACGAAGCAGGTAATACTATCAAAAGAACATGGGATATTGTTGTTGAGGACTCCGCTGGACCAGTCATAATCCCCTCTCTTGATGCAAACTCCACCAGAGTAAGCCCTTCAAATCCCGCACGTGAGGGAGACACAGTAACTCTGATACTAACAGAATCTTTTGATGATCTGGATAGTATATCTGATACTCTATGGACAGTGTCCATCAATGATATTCAGGAATATACTAATATTTCATGGTCAGAGGCAGAGAAAATTGAGCTGTCAAATCTAGAAATAGGAATTTATTTCGTGAACATTAGAGCTACTGATTCTGCTGGTAATCTAGGAGATATATCATTCCAATTCTCCATTGAACCGAAGGAGGGTTTCAATTTAGAAATAATTCAAATCGAAGTTTCGGGGGACCAGATAGTTGGAAACACAATAAATTTCCAAACTTCCATTAACAATTCACAATCATCAGTCGGCTCAGCCAGAATGTGCTATGATGAAACCTGCTCAGCCTATGTTATGATGCCAGGAGCAACATCTTCTTCTTCGGGATACTTCGATTTAGATCTTGATATCCAACTCCAAGAGGCAGGCCCCTTGGATATCAGAATCGAGTGGATAGGTACTGAAGATGGAGAATCTGGAACTTTGAATCTCTATGAAACAATAATCGTTTTAGAGCGAGATTATAATAGCTCAGATTACCAAGTCCAATCATTCTTTGTCGTTCTTTCGGTACTACTCGTCCTCAGCTTTCTTGTAAATCGCCTGTGGGGAAAGGAATCAATGAGACCTTAGATGATAATCATCAATCAGTGAAGCTCATGAGAGATGATGCCTCCACAGTTACATGGTCCTACTCCCTGACTACCCAACAAGGATCATCAACGAGCATAAAATGAGAGTAGAGAAAATCGCTTTACTAGGACTCCTAACGATAATACTAGGCGGGGCTTGGTGGCTGTGGCCAGCAGTAAATGGAGAGGTTGATTTACTATCCAGGTCGAGTCATGTCTTCTTGCTTTTCGTATCAGCCATTCTACTATCTGATTTAATCGATTTTGGTCCAGTACAGAAATCTAGAATTGGTTCCATCTCGAATGTAGTATGGCCTAGCTTAATCGTAGTCGCCGGATCAGAATATTCATCTAACGATGAGAAGATATCATCTATACTGATGCTCATTCTAGCAGTCTATTTATGGAGTGTGACACAATCTATTTTCGATCACTCTCTCGCCGCTAAGAGACTGAGGGGGACAACAAGTGTAGTGGCTCTAGCATTGGCTATTGCGACAATGGTAACACTAGGCTCGAATACCGAAATTTGGATATTAGTGGGTATTTCAATTTCATACACTTTACTTCCTGACCTACTTTCCAAAGATGAGATGCATGACATTAGAAAGCAATTCTCTAGAAATTTGGAGAAGGCAGAAGACCTAATGATTACACTAAGATCAAATAACTCTGGATTAGAACAAGCCCACTCTATCCTGACCAATGCTAGAGAAATAGGATGGAAGAACCCTCAGAAGGGACTGCTGATGATAGAGGAGGCTGAGAGCGAGGCGAGTCGCGTAATCGCCATATCTCAGGATCTCGAAGATATACAGGCTGACTCACTATCATCTGTAGTCTCTGCCGAGAGTATTTCTAAGATGGCAAAGTCACCTAGGAAAGCCTACGAAATGGGAGTAAGAGAATCTGAACTTGGGTCACTGAGAGATGCCGAGATACTTTTCAGGACGGCTAAGAAAAGGGCATCTGTGGTCATCGAACACTGGCAAGAAGCCGTCGACGCTATTTCGGAAGCAGAGGGATTACTGTCCAATCTTGAAGGGCATTCCTCTGATAATATCAGAAGTATTTTGGATTCTGCCAAGGAATCTCTTGATGCAGAAGATCCGGTCATGGCAAAAAAAATCGCCTTGAATGTCCCTGATCACATAGGGAGTCTAGTAGGTTTACAACATGATTCCTCAATGGCCATGGAAGAAGCTGAAAAGTCTATTAAATCCTTAGAAAGTGAAGCTCTTGCAAACCATATGGAGATGCTTTTAGACTCAAGAAAAGCACATGACGAGGGTAACTACTCACTTTCAAAGGGAATTTCTGATAGCATCATTAGAGATGTAAGAGATATTTCAGAATCAGCTAATGAGGTTACTAGGGCACTTAGGCAAAGAAATAAGATTGAAGCAAGGTTCCCAAATTCTGGAGATTGGATGGAGAGACTTGCTCTTGTGGAGCACCTGTCAGAATCTGCTGAATGGTCAAAGGCATCATCAGAATTACAATCACTAACCACTGATCTCCAGTCCTTCGAAGCAGAGGCATCTGATGCCAAAGAGCTAATTGATTTCGTAAACTCAGAATGGTCTTCACTGAGTAGGAAACTTGACTCTAAGGGCGTTGGGATTGAGGATTCTGATAGATCGATAGCTCTCAGAGCGATATCCAATGCTGAGAATATGCTGAAGGAAGGAAATGTTCAATCATGCCTGAAGTCCTTAGGCGAAGCAGATTCAGCAATGGAAAGACTGAGAAGAAGATTGTAGATAATTCTTGATTAAGAATCTTAACTATCCAGATAACCTCCGCAATCGGTGTTCGCTAAACGATCCTTCAACTTCTCTTGTGAGAGTTATTCAATCCCATTGTTGATAGTCAAGCACCCCATGCATCATAGCGTGGACTTCGTTCTCATCGGCTCGTTCCTGCTATTCATGACTGCATTCGCCGGAATTGGATTGGCCAGCATGCTAGTAAAAGAAGATACCACCGATGACTATCTTGTTGCCGGAAGGGGAATGCATCCAGCACTTGCCGCGCTCTCTGCGGTAAGTACATGGAATTCTGGTTACATGTTCATCGGATTCATCGGATTCACATTCACTATGGGATACTCCATTGTTTGGATAGCCTTTGGATCTATGATGGGTCAGATTTTGGCATGGCTATGGCTATACAAATTCATACAGCAATCTGCAAATGAGAGAGGCCTGAGGTCGTTATCTTCACTGGTGTCTGAAGCAACCGGTTCTCCAGAGGCAAAGCTAGCCGCCATACTTTCGATTTTGTTCCTTTCAGTATATGCCGCGGCTCAGTTAACTAGTGGTGGCAAAGCACTGTATGTAATGCTAGGATGGTCCGAGGTTGTTGGAATACTAATCGGATTCGTCCTGGTCGTCGCTTACTGCTACGCCGGTGGAATAAGGGCCTCGATTTGGACTGATGCCGCCCAGTCAAGCGTAATGATAGTAGGATCTTCACTATTATGTTGGGTAGCCATGGGCGAAGTCGGCGGTTTTGACGGACTACACACAGGCCTAAAGGAACAGAATGCCAATCTGACCAGTATCGTTCCAGCCGATTTGGGATTCGGAGTTACCCTCTGGGCTTTCGCATTCTTCTTGGGAGGCCTTAGTGTGGCAGGTCAACCGCAGGTCGTCAGTCGTGTAATGACACTAGGTACTGACAAGGATAGGAAGACAGCAATGTGGTGGTTCTTTGCGTGGCAGACTCCATTCCTCCTAATCATGGTCATTATTGGTCTGGCTAGTAGAGTGGTCTTCACTGGAACGGAATTCGATCCAGAGCTGGGTTTACCAATGCTTGCAATGGAAACACTGGGTCCTTTCTGGGTTGGATTAATCCTAGCTTCCATATTTGCTGCAACGATGTCTACTGCAGATAGTCAGGTTCTGGCATGTACAGCCGCATTCACTGACGACATAATGCCTGAGATTAGCCAAGACCATAAGAAGACAAAGATAGTCACGTTGGCTGTAGCGGCCTTTGCTACTGCAATCTCGATATTCGGACTTTATGTCCCAGGGGGAGATTCAGTATTCTCTCTCGTAGTTCTTGCAGTATACGGCCTGGGTTCTATCTTCGTCCCCATCCTCATAATAAGGTGGGCCGACTATGAGCCTGACACCACTCACACCATGGCAATGATGGTTGCCGCTCTTACGGGAGTTATCGTGTGGAGATTTATGGGATTCAATGATGAGGTATTTGAGTCAATTCCAGGAATGGGGGCCGCATTCATAACACACTTCGTTATGAATAAGATAAGATTTCCCGACATATCGCCTCTCGGCAGATATGATTGGCCCGATGACAGAAAGACAAGGGCCATAGCCGCCGCCTTGATTATTCCATTTGGAGCAATTGAAGCTACTTATGCAATATCTGGGCCAGATTCAGTCGATTCAATATCCGGACCATCAGGAGATTGGTTTGTGGAGGCAACCTTCGGGAGCGAGCAACTCGCTGACGGGTTCGAGTATGTGAATGATGGAGAGACAATTTCAATAGATATGCACACAGACTCGATAGAAGATGCAGAAGACTTCAATATCGTAGGAGTCAGAGTGACTCTAACTTATTCTGAGGATGAGACTAGTACTGGAATTGGCTGTAATGCGCCGGGGGCTTCCAACTCAGATCCAGACACAATCACTGCAACGATGGTACACGATGAATACAATGCTACAGAGAGTGGCCAGAACTCTGATGGGCCCCCCTCCTCACATTTGGTAGAAGTGGAATGGTACAACTCACCAGTGATAGTAGGGAACGTTAGTAATGCTTCAAAATCTCAAATCATTATGAGACTAGATTCTGGAGGTATTGGTTTGGGGGCCTATGCACTTGATATCAGTGTTACAGCTGAAACTGGAGGAGCAATTGGATGTGCTCATACGGATGATGGCGAGGATGTCGAGTATCTAGTTGAGTTAATCACACTAGATTACTCAATAGAACCAGCCTGACCGTCTCACTAACATGTTAAGATGAATGATTTTTTCTATGCCTTTTTGTAACATTCCCTACAGAGGATGTCAATTTCCTGGGTACTCTGTTTCTGGCGGCAAGTGAGAGTAACCACCATCCCAGGGAGAGCAAAGCTGTAGAGACCATTATCACAGTCCCTGCCCACATCACAATGTTTCCTTCAGTAACGGGCCAAGCCCAGTAAGAAACAGAACCCACTACTATCACAAATAGTATCCTAGAGGCTTCACTAGGGGTTTTCCAACCTCTATGATCTTCCCTAGGTGCTAAGAGATAATCTAGTAAAGACACAATACCACATCGCGCCACTACATTTGAAGAAGTGTTTACTTTCATCAAATCTCGGAATAGTATTCCTGTGCCGCATCCTCTAGTTCGAGTGACACTTTATCCTCATCTAGAGTAAGGGTCTTACCATCCCTTCTAATTGCCGCTCCATCCACAAAAACATCCATACACCGAGTTCCCGAGTAAATCAGATTCGATAGTATCCTCCTGCCTTCCCTACCTCTGGGTCGCATCCTGATATCGGACAAATCCCAAGTTACCCAATCTGAAGAGTCCTTTGTAGCAACCTGCCATGTCTCAATGGGGTCAAGTATACTAGCGTCCCAGTGGTCATGTTTCTGTACAATACTCGCTGCTTTGGCCTCCGCCCGCATATCCAGGCCATTGTTACTGGCAGCGCCATCAGTTCCCAATCTGACATCAACCCCGGCTTCAATCATCGCTGGATAAGACATAGTCCCGCCGCATGCTAATTTCTGATTTGAGACTGGACAGTGAACTGCATGAGAACCGTTTTTAGCGAGTATTCTCATTTCCTTCTTGGTAACCCAACCACAGTGCGCACATACGGTTCCTTCAGTGAAATAGTCTATTGAATCCAGATATTCTATTGGATACATCCCCGTCCTCTCATGACACTGAGCTACTTCCTCCCTAGTCTCAGAGGTATGGATATTGAGCCTAGCTCCCAATTCCCTCGACATCTCACTCGCCTTCCTCAAGACCTCCTCTGAGCAGGTGTAAACAGCATGTGTGGCAATACCAATCTCTACTCTTCCTGAACCTAGAGGTCCAGAGCGAATCAAGGAATCCAACTCCTTTAGAGCTCTACCACTGTCTGACCCATCATCCTCAGAAGGAGGCCAATCTGTCGTTGGTCCGCAAATAATGCCCCTAATTCCTGCTTCTGCTACTATGGGGGCTATTGAACCCGGGAAGTGATACATATCACAGGCGAAAGTAGTCCCACCAGCAATCATTTCAGCTACGGAGGCCCTAGTACCAACTGTGGCCAGCTCTGGAGTCAGATTTCTCTCACTCGGGAAAATACTAGTCTGTAACCAATCCATCAGTGGTAGCCCTTCTCCCATGCTTCTATTGAGGGTCATTGGAAGATGAGTATGCCAATTCTGTAGAGATCTTGTGATAAGAAGGTCGTTTCCATCTATAGTCTCTAAAACATCCTCATCTCCAGTACTGGGGGAGAATGAGCCATCTTCGAGAAGAAGAAAATCACCTTCTCTGACCTTTCCATCATGGTCAATGAGACGAGTGTGAGTAATCCTCCGGACGCCAGACTCCATGCTACTCCCAGAGGATATCGCACCTCAAGTTTCTCATGATTAGTTACTTCTGGCGGTTGGCATGAAAGGCATCAGTCTTGTCGCCAGACTCTCCATATTTCTTG
>DALF01000031.1:0-7656 GCA_002499345.1 Euryarchaeota archaeon UBA170
ACCGACACACTCTTATTACTCCCAAGTTAGTCAGTGCACCATGAAGGTTGCAATTACTGCCTCAGATGCATTCGTGGCGCCTTACATTATCGATGCTCTGGGGGATGCGGCTGTAGTAATTCCAGATGAGGCATTGGAAGATAGTATGACTCTTGACGTGATGCTAACTCCCTGTAATGCACTGATACACATTAATTCAAGACCTGTCAATACCAGTGTTGCCAGAAATGACCGCGAAGCCAAAATTATGATGAGAGAGGCTGCGAGACCAGTTTTAGATGCAGTGAACAGACATGGAGAGCTTCACATGATTATAGTCGGAACTCTGAGGGTATACACTCATTGGTCCCCTGGTGATGACTACTATGGCCCGGAGTCGTCACTATCTCCAAGAGATACAGCTGCTGAAGGTCAGCTATGGATTGAGGAGAATGCTCTAGAGAGAGCAGAGTCGGGGAGGCCGGTTAGTGTCATCAGAGCATCTAACGTTCAGGGCGTCCCTCTGGAAGGGCCCCCTGGCAATGGAATTCTTCATCGATGGGCAAATGAGAGTCAAATTGGTTGGATAAATGTACCTGGATCTGGAGAGGATGTCAAGGACTTGGTCCATGTCCAGGATTTGGTGCAAACCGTACTATCCGTTCTTGAAGACCCCCCACTGACGAGAGAGAGCTTTGCCGTTGGCTCTGGCAAGGGAATAACTATGAGTGAGCTCGCGAATATCTATAATAGCAAAACTGGTGCTTCTGTGGAGCTAAACCAGAGTTCCGAGGGAGAGGTTTGGGGGATCGTAGATGCTTGGTTCCTAGAGCACAGATGTGGGTTCAGACCTATGGTTAGCCTCGAGGAAATGATTGATGAGGCACTTGCCGCCTCTGGTTATTGAGCGTCAAGAATTAGTCTCTTCCTGATTCCATTCCAGCCAGATACCTCGCATGACACTTCGCCCTCATACCCAGTCTTGAAGACTGAATCATCTGCATCCGATGGGATTCTAATCTCTACTGTATGTCCAGACGGCACCCCTTGCCCGTAGAGAGAGGCCACTGCAGTATTCCCGCCTCTGTATCTTTCAGAAATACCGATTCCAAATGTCCTTTCTACAGACGTTATCTTGATTGGGACATCAATCAATGTGCCAGATAGCTCCTCCTTCAATGCGTTCTGTTCTGATAACATTCGAGCTTGTGAGAAAGACTCGACCATGGAGAAAATTGTCAGTGACTCGGGGATTGCTTGTTCGACTGTTGGCTGTTCGGTATTTGCGACCTTCGACTCAGCTTTGGAATCAGCAGTTGCCTGTTCTGATTCTTCTTCCGTGTTTGCAGTTTCTGAGTAGGCTTCATTCGTACTTTGCGATACGACTTTCTCTATCTGAACTTGTTCATTTTCCTCGTTTGAGGGCATGGATGATACTGCAAAGGCGCCTGCCGACAAGCCTGCGACCGTCGATGCCCCAATTACTAGATTGGAAAGTGCGATTTCCTGGAATGAGTCGGCCTTAACCTTCCATAGCTCCCTCGCAGGGGGCTGTAAGAATCTCGGGAGCTTTGAGATGCTTAATTCTGCCCTTTCATCCATACTTGATCTTGCTGCCTCTAATCCCGCGGCATCTGAAATATCTGAGTCCTTCATACCCCCTAGTATCTCCGAGAATTCAACAGAAACAGAATCCATTAGATTACTTGCATTGGAACTATCGTCACTCTGACTGTCGGCTGGTTCCACAACTTCCGCCGATGGAATATCGTTGGACGATTGGCTTTCTTCTTCGCCCTTTACCATTCGGATTGTTATTCTACCTACTCCGACCCATCTCCTGGTGCCCGTAGGAAGGCCGCCCCCTGCAGGGGGCCTCGTCCACCCGCCTCCGTAGAAATCTTGAGTTCCGTCCAGTTCCCTATTGTCAAGACTCCAAGATGGAGCCCCTCCTGACCCGGCATTATAGTAGAACAATTTAGCCGAATTTCTATTCACAAACAATGGTTTTCCATTCATTTCTCCCTGTAATTCATAAGAACCATTGTAGAGGTTGTTTGGATGGTCCGAAACTGTGAGAGATGACTCATTGTCGTATGACTCCGATGGACCAGAATCAATCAGTATGAGAATTTCCTGTAGGTCAATAAATCCATTGCCGTCCGAATCTAATACGGAGAAGATTGCATTTACAATTGATGCGGGCGCCTTCTGTCCTGTTATTGATGCTAAGGCCGCCCCGAATTCATCATAGCTTAGGCTTCCATTTCCATCTAGATCATACTTGGAGAATAATGCCTCGGAGGAAATTCCCCTAGACTTCAAAATTGTTTGTAGATTCTTAATCGCTACAGCCTCGATGCCACCATTCAAGATATCGCCCCGGATAGTGACAGAGGCTTTTCAGCAATGAGTGTTGCCACTGCGGGGCTAGAAAAATGGTGCCTGAATGACCTCTGCCTTGATTGCCCTCCTTGGGCTTGGCCTGATCCAAACGAATTGTCCCAATACGGTTCCGGACAGGTATGCCATTGCTATACCAACTCCTCCAAGACTGGGAGATGGGGCCCCGCTAGTCACATATCCGATTATTTTGGCATCCTCTGAGTCTGAATCCATCACAGGATGTCCGGGTCTTGGAGATGGACCTCTTGAAATACAACGGATTGCCGACCATTTTTCTGATTTTTTAAGGGATTTGATGGTTCTTTCCCTTCCGATGAACTCATGATCCATGTTGAGTCCGAATGGCACTGAGGTTTCTCCGCTATTTCTGGATAAGAATCCCTCTGGGAGATTGGAATCAACCAATTCTCCAAGACCTGGCCAATGAAAATCCTGCCCCGACAATAGATACCCCTTCTCAAGTCTAAGAGTATCTCTGGCACCTAACCCAACAGGTACCAATCCTAACCCAGTGCCTACCTTTATGACTGCGCTCCAAAGAAGGTTTGCTTGACCGTTAGGAATAAAAATCTCCACACCTGTCTCGCCGGTATATCCAGTTCCTTGAATCCATCCCGATATCGAGAGATCGTTTTGACTGATGTCTTGGCACTTGAACCTCGAGACATTATTTGAATCTCCCAAAACCTGTGATACTATTTCCCTGGATTTGGGGCCTTGGATGGCGATAATACTAGTCTCTTCTGAATCATTGAGTATTTTTATGGAGCCATCACTCGGAAGCAATCCAGTGAACCAATCCATCATTACAGACACCATCGATGCATTCGGAACCCCTAGTATCTCTTCTTCTGTTCTGATTGCAAATATCATATCATCAATTATATTTCCATCTCTATCAAGAAAATGAGTATAGCCGCAAGCACCCCTTTGAAATTTCGTGAAATCCTGAGTCCCTATGCCAGTTAGCCACTCAGAAACCCCCTTGCCAACAAATCTGAAAAGCCCCATGTGAGATACATCGAACATTCCTGCCGCTGATCTGGTGGCCAGATGTTCCTCTTTGATGGAGGAGTACCATATTGGAAGCTCGAATCCATGGAAATCTACCAACTTCGCTCCTGATTCAATATGTGAATTGTACAACGCCGTTCGCACCGGTGCATTTCCCATGGCCCGGGGTAGGGGATAGGAGGAATAAGTTTAGTGAGATAGTAAACTACTTTTTTGGACATGAGTGTTATCTAATCTTCTAATCCATGGGTTTAAATAGTTCGGCTATGACTATACAACTGTTGGTTGATAAGATGAAAGAGATTACTGAGACTCGGGTTAGATCTAAATCCTCGAGTTCTTCAAGAACTAATGGGAGACGGGCCATTGTACCTTCGATGCGCCCCTCGACTAGCAGAAAGACCGAGGGTGTATCCAGGCCCTGTACGGTATGTGGCTCGAATTCATGGGACACCGATGAAGTTCGTGGAGAGACGTCTTGCTCCGAGTGCGGTTATGTCGCAGAGGAGAACATGATGGATCTCGGAGCAGAATGGACCAATCATTCTGGGGGGGATGATAGGAGCAGAGTGGGCGCTCCCAGTACATTGACACTCTCCGATAAGGGACTCTCAACTGAGATAAGAAGATCAGATTTGACATCTGGAGCGGCTAAGAGGCACGGGATGTCTGGGAAGGCCCTGAGGGACTGGCGAAGAAGACAGCGTGTCGATCAACGAAGTAAGACTAGGGACAGCAGGAGCAGGAATTTGGCCAAAGCAATGCAATTCATCAGAGACAGAGGGGATCTTCCTCCTCAGATTGAGCAGGAGGCGGCGGGGCTGTACAGGCACTCCGTAGACAGAGGGCTAGTCACCGGGAGAAGCATCAGAGGAGTTTCGGCGGCATGTGTATACGTAGCCGCTCGTGAGGCCAGGATACCAAGAAGAATAGAAGATGTTGCAGAATCTTTCGACATGACAAAAGATGTGGATGTTAAAGAATTGAAGCGTACAATAAGACTAGTCTCTAGATTCCTTGGTGCGCATCACATCACCGGTCCTGAAGAGTATTTCGAGAAATTTCATTCTGACTTAGGAATGAGGCCCGATGTCTTAGGCAGAGTCAGGAAGATGTGGGATTCAGTGAAAGATGATCTTTCTTGGCAGGGCAAGAAACCATCTGGTATCGCCGGCGTTATAATTTACCGGGCATCTCAAGAAAGCGACTCTCCAAGGACTCAAAGTGAGGTGTGTAAGGTCTCGGGAATCAGTGAGGTGACCCTCAGGGGCCTTCTGAAAATACTGAATCAAAAACTTTCAGAAAAATCATTTGAGTGAAAAAACGACTCTATATATGCTCATCCCAAAATGTAAGGGTATGAGTGTGTTGGTGAATGCAGATAGCCTTTGGGAGAGACTGGAGAGTCAACTTGAGTCGTGGGATTTCCCAATTATCCCCTCAGAAGTATGATTTTTTTAGGAGTTGATCTAATGGGTTCTTATCTTGTTGTAGGCGGCAGTAGCGATATTGGTCGTATTCTCTGTAGGAGACTACTGGACGAAGGAAACTTGGTGACTGCGATTGGACGAGATTATTCTCGGATGGACGATTTGGAAGAGCTAGGCGCCAGAGTATACGTCGGGAATGCCTCGGATGAGAACTTTGTTTCGGAAGTTGTGAGCAGTTTTTCTGAAGTGGGAGATGGTAAAATTGATGGTGTTGCCCATCTAGTAGGTTCGCTACTAATCAGGCCCCCTCATGCACTGACATCGGAAGCATTCAATGAGGTCATTAATACCAATCTCACATCTGCATTCGTGATACTCTCCAAGGCGTGTAAGTACATGTTACGCAACGGAGGCGGAAGGATAGTGTTTACCTCAAGCGTAGCGGCAAGTGTCGGCCTGGTCAATCATGAGGCCGTCTCAGCTGCTAAAGGCGGTATTGAGTCGATGGCGAGATCAGCGGCGGCCACATACAGTAAGAGGGGGATAAGGGTGAATGTAGTGGCCCCGGGACTAACTGACACCAGAATGGCACTTCCAATAACAAAATCCGAATCCTCTAAGGAAGCCGCGGTGAGTAAGATACCACTGAACAGAATTAATCTCCCCGAGGAGGTATCTGATTCTATCTTGTGGTTATTGACGAATGCCCCGGACAACATCACAGGACAGGTATTGCACCTAGATGGCGGGATGTCTCAAGTCAGGGGATAGTATGGACTGGCAGAACGCGATTAGAGCCAGTAAGCTCAGAGAAGGAAAGAGTAAGATGGTCACTGTAGGTTCAAAAATACTTATGATAGTTAATCTAGAGGGGGTTTTCCATGCCACTGAAGGACTTTGTAAACACATGAAATGGCCCTTGTCATGGGGCGGTAAGATAGAGAATGGATGCATAAGATGTCCCCTTCATCAGACGACCCATTGCATCTCAGATGGGAGTTTGGTCGAGTGGGCGCCGTTTCCTCTCTTTCCACCATATGGGAGGCTTGTTGGTTCTATGGTCTCTGAGAAGGATCTAGGAATTTTTGAGACTCGAGTTGAGAGTGGTTTTGTCCAGGTACTAATCTAATCTCTAAAACCTGTCCGGAACTAGTAATCCTGAATAGTGTCAACAAATCGGGAAGCATGTTAGTATGATAGAGGGAGTCGTGATTGATGATGAGGGAAATACCCTCTACACGCCTTCAGAGGCCTCTCTGATCGAGTCTCCGGCCCCCACAAGATGGAAAATATGGCTATCGGCGACTGGACTGGTTTCGTTAATGATCTTGGTCTCCCTGCAGGGATGGATAATTGACGATGTTGTTGACGATATCAAAAAGGAGTTGGGCATATATGACAGAGTTCCTGTTTGGGAAAGATCAGAGTGGCCTTACCTGACCAGCTACTCCAATGGTTATGTTATGGAATACGGACAATACGATGTATTGGAGACAGAAAATGAGTGGAACTCTACACATCATTTCGTGGAGTTCGTATTGCCCTTGAGTGAGGGAGGATCCGCACCCGACGGCTTGGTGAGTCTCGCTATCTGGCTACCTGATGTTCCAGAAGGGACGGAAGTACCCGTGATTGCTGAATTCGGACCTTATTTCGACGAAGTGAGTGTTGAGACTCCGTCTATTGAAGTTCCTGGAACATGGCTTGGACAGATGATAATTGATCAGCTACTCCCGCATGGATATGCTTTCGCACAGGTATCCGTGATGGGGACAGGCCGGTCAAACCACTGTATGGACCTGATGGGCAATGCCGAACAATTGGGCGTGGATGCCGCAGTAACGTGGCTAGGGACCCAGGATTGGAGTAATGGCAGGGTAGCTATGATTGGGAAGTCCTACGATGGCTCTACGCCTTGGCAGGCGGCCACCTTCGGAAATCCACATTTAGCTACTATCGTGCCAATTTCAGGTTTGATAGGCGTAATGGAACTAATGTGGAAAAACGGTAGTAGCGAAGCTAGAGCGGCGATAATGCACAATGGTGTTTACGGCTCGTACGGAATTGATGGTGATCAGGAGGATGTGGGAAATATGTGCCCAGATTATATTATTGGACCGGGCACTGGAGTCTCGGCCTATATGTGGGGGAGTGAATTTGCAGGCACTTATTGGGAGGAGAGGTACTTCCTCGACAGAGTACTTCAGAACTATCGGGGCTCAGTATATTTGATCCAAGGCATGCATGACTGGAACGTGGATCCACATATGGCAATCCCTGTAATCAATCAACTGAAGGATTCTGGAATTGAATCTAAGGGCCTATTTGGACAGTGGGATCATGACTACCCAGATAGGCCAGATTACCACTTTGATCGCTCCGGAGATGGACGAGGGAGGGAGGCATATCCAGAAATGGTCCGCTTTGACTGGATGCAAGACCTATTGGAGTGGTTCGACTGGTATCTGAAGGATTTGGGAGATCAACCTGGTTTATTCGTTGAGATTCAATCGAATCAAGGACAGTGGAGGATAGAGGATAGGTACCCTCCTGAAGGAATGGAGTCGATATCACTAGATCTCGGCGGTGCACTTTCAAATATTGCTGGAGGAGCTACAAATATCCTCCCTAACGGGAATTTTGGACCTATTTATGAGAGCTCTCCCCTGACTGAAGATATTTGGATTTCCGGCCTTCCGAGACTACACATAGATGTTACAACAACGACTTTGGGAGGGCAGGTTTACGCCCTTCTAGAAGATTGCTCAGGTCAAGGAGAGTGCATCCATATCGGTCACGCCATCATGGATCTGAGATATCACGAGGG
>DALF01000031.1:7990-11355 GCA_002499345.1 Euryarchaeota archaeon UBA170
GGTTCGGAAGAGCAGACCTGGATTCCCGTCCTGGAAACTATAAATGCAAAAATAGAGTTCTTCGCAATGGACGTACAAATCGAGACCGGACATACCATCAGACTCTCCTTAGCGAGTACAGGCGAGGACTACCTTCCAGCATCCACGAGCTCGATAGTGAGTATCCAGGAAGGAGATGGTTCTAATCTTATAATCGACATAATAGATTCTGATTCTAAGCTCCTTTTTGACCCTCCTGCGTGCACCCATAGCTCGTGTTTAGAATGGTTAAACCAGACTGCGTGAAGATGGTGGACGCTGGGGGATTTGAACCCCCGGCCGCTTGGTTGCAAACCAAGCGCTCTTCCAAGCTGAGCTAAGCGCCCTTGAGCTTCCGGACGGGTTTGGGGTTATTGAGGACGACCGTTGTAATCTGCAATCAGACTTGACTTGAGAGAAGCTTCGGTAACAAGAAAACTATTCCCACGAGCGACATTAGAAGTACAAATCTCAACAGTGACTCATCATTTGTTTCGCCTCGGACTTCTTCATCTCCCCCCACTGGTAGTTCTTGGCCCGAAATATGATTATCCTCTGAGAAAGAAACAAAGAAATAACTCTCCTGCATTGATCCGTTTACATCAATCTGATGCTTCATTGAAATGTTAGAAGGCAACAGTCCGTTGGAGGGCCCTAACAGAAGCAGTGTAGTAACTTCACAAGATGGGTCAATCTTCTCACCGGACTCATCGAGATCGCAGTTACTACTCAACCAGGGGGTGGCGATATCGTCAACCCCATCGAAAATATCATCACCTTCAACATCTACTAGAATCCTGTGAGTGACATTTTCTCTTCCATCCACATTGTAGAAGAACAAAGAGTCGGAAGACACAAGAATTCCAGGAGAAACCCCATTGGGAGTAATGCTATCCTCCTTCAGTAGGATTGTGTATTCCTTGGGCTCATGAGCCGATACTGGAGCTATGAGTATTAGAGAAACTAGTGTCATGGCTAACCCCACCTTTGAGTTCATGACCCTGCGTGAGGGGGCGATGGCTTCAACATGACCTACACCCTCCGGGATTATATGAGCTCAGAAAGGGCGGTTGCCGCAATCGGTTTGGCGGTTTGTATCATAGCCGCAATTTTAGCTACGGCAATGCTCTCGGATAACGAGTCAACAGATTCTAGAGGGGGCGAGGAGTTAATTGATCCCTTGATCCAAACCGAGGGGCATGATCATAGAAACGCTAGCCAGCATGTGATGTTCACAGAAAACATTAGACCGGTTAGCTACAATCCCCTAACTGCTCCGGGCAATGCAGAGATTCAGGTTGCGGACTCTCCCGATGGCAAGCGGTATGCCTACATTGCGGGATGGTCGGAGATGCACATTGTTGATGTCACTAACCCTGAGAATACTACAGTAACAGGGGTATACTACGACCCCAATACCCAAGTTCTGGATGTAAAGTACTTGCAATACAATGCCAGGGAATACGTGATAGTTCAGAATCAGTTAGTTGATCCCGGGGCCGCGGATCCAAATGTTGGATCGTGGGAAGATCCTGCTCAAGTTACAGTTACATTGGTTGATGTGACGGACAAAAGCAACCCTAGTTGGGTCGATTCGTGGTATGATGCTGATCACCCTAGCGGGCCTCATAACCTCTACACCCATATGATTGACAATGAATGGTATATCTTCGTAGCCAATCCCGATTACGAGCAATGTGATGTTGGACAGGGTGACGCTTGTGGGGGCATCACGATTGCTCACCTAAACTTCGCTGGGTACGGGGACCTTCCCAGAATTGTGAAGGTAGGGGAGGCCGAAGTGAGCTGGGAGTCTACCCTAGGGGGCTGGATATACATCCATGACATGACCGTTCAGACATGGCCGGGCGAGGACTCAAATGATCCTCGTTTCGATAGAACTTTCGTGTATGGCGCATACTGGGAAGCAGGACTGAGGATATTCGACGTTTCTGATGTCCCACACCCTGGAAATGACCTTGCTGAGTATCTGGCGATAGCGGCCGCCTGCAGGGGGTCCTTCGGCACTCAACTAGGTTGCAACTGGAGAGCTCCTGAAGTTGGGCAGTGGATGGAGTTCGAAGACTTTGATGGAGATGGGGAGATTGACTGCGGCTGTACAGGAAATGAAAATGGTGGCAGAGCCTCGTATATTCACTATGCTGAGCCCGTGGACGATATGGTAGATGCTAGTCATTTGGGTTACCCTATCGGAAAGCGCCACCTCACAATAGTCGCAACTGAGGTACTCAGCACCACAGTGGGAACAGGTATGAGCTACCTACTGGACACCACTGGGTATGAAATGAATAATGGAAATTTCAGATTCCTCCCTGAGCTTATCCACGGTTGGGAAATACCGTTTGCGATGGATCACCATATTCCCGAGGGAGAGGAATGGCTCCTGTTTAGCCCTCATAATGCAGACACTCAGATTTTCCAAACTGGACTACCGGGACTTCCAGACAATAGTTTCGGTGGTGCTTGGGATGGTAGAATTTACCTGAGTAGCTATCACGCAGGACTTTGGGTCATAGACATTGAAACTCTGATGTTTGAAGGATTACAAAGCAGTAACAAGACGGAGGCTCATACGTCTTCGACTATCGGCTATCACCTTCCCCATGGGGCTGACGGGACTCCTCTGGATAGCTCATTCTATGATTTTGGATGGACTCCTTTCCTATGGGCGGCAGAATACCATGATGGCTACACGTATCTCTCGTGCATCACAAGTGGGTTGTACATTGTCCAATTAGACATTGATGCACCCTATGGAACCTAGACTTCGGCCCCTTAGGGGCCGTGCGTGAAAGGGGGAATTTGATAGGGTAGGTTTGTCCCGACGTGGCATGAACTTGCGCCCGGTATGGCTACTCGCCGCTCTGATGATACTAGCACCTCTTTCTGGTTGCCTATCATTTTCCAATGATTCAGGGGGATCGGGCGATGGTAGCATGGATTGGATAGATCCTGTGACAGAAATAGAGGATGGCAATCACTCACACAATGATTTACTTGCTCACCGTCTTGCTACCCCAAATGCGAAATTAATTGACTATCATAACCTAAATTGTGATGGAAACGTAAAGCCTCCAGCGGACTTGGACAATGTGGCAGGCAGACCCTGTTTTGATGAATTCAAAAATGTGGGGCCGACTCCAGGAGATAGCTCGGAGATAGCAATTGAAGGTAATTTTCTCGATGACTGTGAGATTTACGGAGATGGCACAGGGGGATGTTTCGCCTACGTCTCTTCATACAATCAATTTGAGATTCTAGACATTAGTAAGCCCAACGAAATTAGACTGTTATCTACATATTACGCAGAAATTGCCAGAATGATC
>DALF01000032.1 GCA_002499345.1 Euryarchaeota archaeon UBA170
CTCGGAGCCGTGTAGTATAGTTAGCGCGTGAATTATGGGGAGCGTCATCTTTCCCTCGTGTACGTCAGTACCTCTTGGCTTCCCCATTTCTGGATCACCTGTGAGATCGAGTAGGTCGTCAACAAGTTGGAATGCTCTACCAAATTCTGTTCCAAAGTCATACATCATCTCCGAAACTTCCTTTGAAGCACCGGCAACCAAAGCTGCAGATGCCGTACCTGTGGCGAATGGCCCCACTGTCTTGCCGTCAATAATTGAGTAGTAGTCTTCAGGCGTCGTAGTTAGGTCCCCAATGTGGTTGAATTGTTGGAGCTCGCCCCTTGCAATATTAGTACATGAGCTGGCAATCATGTCTACTACGTCTAGTTCATAGCGCCCCCCCTTGGAGAATCCCAAGGCAAAGAGGTAGTCACCTGCGATAATTGCATGTGCTAGGCCGTGAGAAGAGTGGATTGTGGGCCTCCCTCTCCTGAATCGAGCCTGATCATAGATATCATCGTGAATCAGTGTAGCGGTGTGTATCAATTCTGAAGAGAGAGCCAGGTCCATTACTTCATGGATATCTCGCCCTCCTGTAGCCTCATATGTCAGAATGGCCAAAAGAGGCCTGAGTCTCTTTCCCCCGGCCAGTAAAACATCCATGGCTAGGTCCATTGCTGGCGCCCCCTTGGAGGAGATGGCCTCCTGGACTAGGGCCTCCAACTCTTCTTCGAATACGTTCAAGCGCTTTTGGATACCGCGCTTAACGGACAGCTTCGATACCATGACTATCAAGTGTTAGGAATAGGGTCGCATATATCAACGAGTGTGCGTGCGCTTGGTCGGGCACAGTGGGTGCTCCCTCCCTTGAGGTGGATGCGATGGATGAACGGCTGACAATAGCGACACTGGATTCTCCGGGCTGTCCAGTAGGGACTAGGATAGGATCATTCATCGCCTCGGGAGTCTCTTCTGAGCTGGATATAGCTAGTACAGTCACACATAATCTGAGCAAGGGACTGGCGCTTCTTGAATCGGGAGATGCTGATGTTTTGGCTTTGCCCGCCGAGCTCATTCATGGCAATATGATGGAGATACTAAAATCGGGATGTAAGGTCGTGGGCGCTAGAACTCCTGTCAGGCCATATCCAGTACTGGTCTCAGATAACAAGATCCAGTACCAGCCAAAATCTGCAATACTACTCTGTAGCAACAAGTTGACTAGAAGACAATTAAGAAGGTCCAGAAGAGGACTGAGGGTACTTGATCCTGAGGCATTTGCTTCTATAGAGAAGAAGGGTGATGTTCCGTCCGACCCCGTCCTAAAGGCGAAGTGGATGGAGGGCCTTAGGGGCACGGGAGAAATAGATGGCTTTGTAATTTCTAGAGGGGTATACGACGGAGCCAATCTTGTGGGCAGGAGACACTCACTACTCCCAGATGGGCTGAATGAAGGGGATCCAGATTTTCTACCTCCAGCATACTCAGATTTAATCGTACTACTGGCTAGGAATCGATTTCCAAATAGTATCTCGAAGGAGATATCAGAAAAGGAGGGCGAAACCTGTTGGTGGGTTCAGAACTCTATGCTCGGCTCTTTGGACTTGAAAATGCTAGAAAAAATAGGGGCCCTAGTCAGGCATAGACAGGTTAGATCTCTGATCAAGCAAGCCGAAGCCACCCGGGACCTCACCCTGGAGCAGGTCTGCTTAGATCCCGATGGGGAAGTAATAGAGGAAGAGGTGCATGTCGAAATAAGATTGGAGTTTGTCTCCAAAGATGGGACTAGGACGGTTGGTCTGCATAGAGTAATCAGGCACTCTGATTATGAGAGGGCCACTATTGCATCCCTAAGAGATTGGGAAACCATGATCAAAGAAGTTTCTAGAGATGTGCCCAAGGACTTCCACACAGATCCTGAGAGCCCTCCTTTCATTTTGACGGATGAATAGTGGCATTGGATTCTGCCCCCTCAAATGAGCGTTTTTCCAAATATGGGCACGCAATGGATATGACCGTTGTGGGTGCCGGGAAACTGGTGGACGAATGAATTACGATGCTTCATCATTGGATTCTCTATACCGAGGGAGGCTTGTCGAGCTACGTGAGTTGGCTGAGTCGCGAGGGATTTCTAAGGGGGGTTCCGTGGAGGTATTGAGGGCGCGACTAATTCAGAATCTAGTTTTGCCTGATTTGGATCTCTCGTGGGATGGCATTCAGGCAATGAGCCATAACGAGCTAGGAGAGACACTGAAGATATTCGGAATCAAGTCTTCTGGTTCTCAAAGAGAGAGGAGGCAGAGGCTCTGGCTACACCTAAACTTCGACTCTCGAAGAATGACGATCGAAAGACTTGCAGAGATGGATAGGGACGATTTGCATGAGTTGTGCGTGAGACTGGAGGCCCCTCTAACTGGAAACAGAACCGTTCTGATGGGAAGGGTGGCTGGAGTTTTGACTAACCAGTTGAATGGCTGGGGCAGAATAAAGAAGAGTCTGAAGAGGAATGGTATTAATTTCTCCCTAGGGACTACGGGAAGCGAGGTTTTGACTAATACTGAGGAAGTATTCGAACCCTTAGATGTGGATTTCCATTCTGATTCCCCGATTGCGGTCATAGAGGATGCACATGACTCACTTGTGCTGGGTTTAGACACCCTAGATCTCGCGGTCCAAGAGGACCTGCGAGTAGTTTCTACATTTGTCGAGGATCTTGATAGAATCATAGGCACTATTCTAAGAGGCAGTGGAGGGGTTTGGGGGGAATCTCAAAAGGAGCTTTTACTGAGGCTATCCAAGCGAAGAGGATGGCCTGTTAATGAGGAGGTCGTGAAGTCCAGAGTAACTCGTGTCGCTACCGACATTGCAGAGATAAAAGGTGCCAAGATAGGGGAATTCGGGAAAGTGAATGGAAACGCCTTCTTGAGGGACCAAGTCACCTCTGAGAGCTCGAAGAATAGAATCGGCCATAAACTAGCCGCAGTAGATTCTATCCTACGAGATAGCAAGGGCTAGAGGACTTGGAAGAATCCAAACCTTGGCTCTATAATTGTGCCATCTACGTCCCTCATTCCCTCTAGAGCGTCCTCTGCTACTTCCCTTGAGAATCCAGATTGAATACATGACAGGATAATCGAGTCATACTCTGCACCCTCTCCTCTGTCTGCTGACTTTATGGCATTAATTATGGTGGAGGAAATATCCCCCGTCGGCTCTATTGGTGGCTGAGCAGTAGGATTTTCTCTGGCCTCGGGAGTTTCGTCCTCCGAGGGTGTGTTATCGGTTGCTACTTCGGCCATGCTAGATCTTCCAGAAGCTATAGACAGAGCCTGCAAGACTCCCACCCTGTAATTCTCAGAATCAAATTCTGGATAGTGAGACCTTGCCTGTGCCATTCCATTGAGCAGGTCCGAAGGCACCCCTGCTTCTTCGAGGGAGTCTGAATTGACCTCGACTCCAGATGAGTCATCATAGGCTTTTATCCTCCTTAGCGTAGCCTCTGCGGCTTCGACTAACCATCGAGAATACCTCTCTTTGTCGATTATTGCAATCTGCTCGACCCTAAGGGATGTGAAAACTCCGCCATCCTCGGTCTCGAACCATCTCGACTTACCGGCCAGAGCCATCAGAAATCTATCTCCTGACTCGAACCTAGCGAGTAGCTCTTCAGCCTCTGCATGCATCTCGTCTTGGAATGGGGCGATATTGAATACGTGATTACCAGTTGGATCCCTGATGTGTCCGGAATAGCTTGGTCCGCTATCTCCATCTCTTCTCTCCATCCTGTCAATAACACCCGCCACTAGTACCCTATTCACTCTGGCGCCAAGCTTGGTAATGACGAAGGATGGGTCATATTCGCCCACTCCCATCTCAGTCAGGGATGCATCAGAATATTCCTGGGCTAGCATCCTGATCGCAGTCTGGCGGACTCTCCTCTGTGCTTCCATCACATTGCCACCCCCCACTTTTCGATGACCATTTCAGCTGCCTTGGATGCATCCAATCCATCGTCTTGCACACTGTCTGCGAGAAGCATCGCGCCCTGGTCATCTATGAGAGCGAGACCATTGACTGAAACGCCTCTACCAAGCGACTTCTCTCTCACTGATGTGAGGAATGCTTCTTGCCCATCCTTGGATATAGTTTCAGCTACCTCTGCCTGAGTCATTCCCAAGAACTTCTCTGCTGGGTCCTTGGAGAGCAGTAGGGATACGTTGGAGACACCGTCGTCAAGAACCATTCTGATTCGTAGATCCTCGTCTCCCCTCTGTGGTCCGCAATCTATGCAGTTTCCATCTCTGAGCCTCTTTCTACACTTTCTGTCCCTGTCTGGCAATTGGACGGGGCACCTCTCAATTATCCCTGAGTCACCGGTAACTAGAACGATCGTTCCATTGGTTCTGACTCCTCTCCTGGTGCCTCCTCCAATCAGTTCAGTGAGTCCTACATCTACCCAATGATCCTCTGGATCTATCTTCTCCCATGTGGGACTCTCCAGGCTTTTTGCCTGTGTGCCATCGTCTATGACCAGATCCGGCGACCCCTGCCATGACTGGACCCTAGCCTCGGTCAGATGGATGAAGTCACCGGGCTTTGGGTCGAAGTCGCACCATGCAGTTAGCCTGCATCTTCCAGTCGGATCCATTACGTCGCCGCTCCGGACGACTTTCTCAGTACCATCTTTGGATGTGAACGTTCTCTGGTACCAAGATTCAACCTGAAGTGTTATTTCTACATCCCTCATACCGTTTCTCAGGCCGGATATGGTGCTTCTGGTGGTTGGCGCCAGATCCTCCAGGCTGGCGAAGGAGCTGTCGTGGAAGACCTCTACCCTAGATGAGTCACTGATATTCACCTCGGGGGTATCTCTGAATCTTCTTATTGATGCCCCCTCTATCTTAAGCAAGGTCCCTGGTTCATGATCGAAATCGGCCCAAGAAAGCATTGAGATACTCCCAGATCCATCCGCCAAGCGCCCTCTGACGACATTCAGGTGCCCTGACCCGTCCCTCTTCACAATTACATCTGGCTTAGTCGATAATACCCTAGCGACTATGTTTACGAAACCTTCTGACTGGGATGCCTTCTCAATACTGATTGGCTCGTCGGATGGTTGCAGATTAGCCTGTCCTCCCTCCCTCAAAACAGAAATTCTAGAAGTCCTGTTGATATTGATTGATTTCTTGTCGTTCCACTCGTTTACCGATACGCCTTCTAGTCTTACCACCGAACCGGGAGCTAGATTCTGACTATGGCCACCCCAATCTTTGTAGTCCCATCGCTCTCTTTTGTCTCCTGGCTCCCACGGATTATCTTCTATCCATCCGAAAGCAATCTGCCTCTCCTCTCCATTCTTCATTTTCTGCACCCTAGGAGTGTAAGAGACCACTGCAACTTCCACAGTAACGTTCCTATCATCGGACCCTAGCTCTGAGAATCGATCGATTTTCTTTATCTCCGAAGAAGGCGATCTGGCGGAAGTGGACCCGGTCACTTCGATTCCAGCGGCTGTTTGGAACTTCCTGATAACGGATCTCAAAGCATCTTCTGGTGGGATGAGGAACTCTTCCTCATATCTCCTAAACTCCTCAACAATATCTTTCTCATCGGCGTCCTTACATTCTTGCTTAACAGTGGCTACTAGGTTTGCGTACTTCCCTTCAACGGTCATTTCTCTGCCTCCTACGTGAGGAAGGCTGAGTCTAACTGGCCCGAATTGGCAATTTCCGATTTATCGGGAACTGGCAGTGATTCAAGGGTGACACTGCAACGTGCGGTTTGGGGAAGACTCAGCACTTCATCACCTCAGGTTACA
>DALF01000020.1 GCA_002499345.1 Euryarchaeota archaeon UBA170
TGCAAATCCCGGTCCGTGCTCCATCAAATCTTCAGTAGCATTACATTAGCGGTTTTCATCAACCCAACGCCCAATGTAACAGTGACGACAAATCGGTTGAATGATAGGATGTCAGATCTTCCATTCCATATCGTAGTGAAGTCCAATTCCCTCAATTTCAAAGATATCCGATACTTCGACAAAACCACATCTCTTGTACATGGGAACTGCCCTAATTCTAGCGTTGCACCAAATTCCGCTGCCTTGCTTAGAGGCATAATCCTGAAGCTTCTTGACAATACTAGATCCAACTCCCTTGTTCCGATACTCAGGACTCACCGCCATCCCCCTTATTCTAAATCTACATCTTTCTCTTTCGTCTGTTTGTAGCGTCGAGCACCCCACAAGCTTACCATTGTCATACGCACAGAGGAATTTTGTTCTACTGTCTTCATCTATCCCGGGATAATGCTCTGTGCCTCTCGGAAGCCCCTTTCTAAGAACCTCGAACCTAAGGTCCAGATGAGCATCATCTACTGAGTCCTCCCATACAAGACCGTCCTTCATGCCTCTATAGGGAAACATCATGCGTAATACACTTGTTAGTCGCATTCAAGCGCAGGACCCCCTTGGGATCAATGTGGTCGAAGCCAGTGCCCCCGATTGGAGGCCCCAAGCCATAGTTGGCATGGTCATAATGCTCAATGTAGTATCACTGAAGGTATCTACTCCAGGGCCATGGGATTCAGAGTCCTTCACTCTGGGATTAATGGGGTCCGTTTCAATGGTGTTGCTTTACATCTCGTGGTACAGAATAACCTTCAAGCGCAGAGGACTCATCCCTTGGGTGGACCTATGGGCCGAACCAAAAAAATCTGCCAACCTGGTACTACTGTCCTCTGTAGTTATACTCTCTATTGCATGGTTCACTGGAAACAACATGCAGGATATACTACCTAGGCCTACCGGGTTGGTATTGTCTTTGGTAGGATTTCTTATGTTGGCCCAGTCGCTTTACGTCTTGCTAAGCGTGGGCCCGCTCTCTGAAGACTAGCGTTCAGCCCACAGTTTGAGCCATTGAGAGATGTTCTCCAGGACGTCAGCCTCAGTGACCGCCCTATCCAATACCTTGCCGTCGTCCAGCGGTTTTATCCTACACCCACATGCATTTGCATGCCCCCCTCCATCAGGATCGAAATGCGTTGCTAGGGCAGTCAAGTCGTAAATCCCCCCATCCCTGTGTAGGAACGAGTTTGTGTAGAAAGAGGCTGATACGGGATATCCAATATCATCTCCAAACGAAGCCCCTATCTCTCCATGGATGACTATACAAGCATCGCAAGAGTCACCAGCGAATGCAGTAACATGATAACCATTTGATCGCATTCCCAAACCATCAAGCCTCGCAACAGCGATCCTATCCATTATCACGGTCCTGTCGGCGATTATTTCCGTCAGTGTCTCACGCTCACGCTTCCTCTCCTCGAGCTTACTAGAAATAAGTGGAATTTTCAGGATCTCATCGATACCGACACCCCTCTGCAACCCCTCCAGAACTACCATAGCAGTACCCTCGCTAACATCGATTACCCTTCCCAACCAAATCGCAGGAGTATCAGAAAGGTACTCCTCTCTAGTTACCCCCCCTCCATCTAGCTTATCCACCCAATCCAACAGGTCATCCAAGTCAGACAAGTCAATCCGATCTTTTAGGAGATCATGAGCAATTCTTGCCGCCGAGGGAGTGGCCCTCCAAACAGATACCACGCCGTCTTCATCTCCCAAAGGCTTGTTTGACTGATGATGATCGATACTTAGTCCACACTCCGGATGTCTAGGTAGATCGCAAACTGCCGTCTTCCTGTCCATCAGATGGTCAATCAGTCCAGCACGCAACTCCCCAGGATGTCCAAAAATTACCTCTGAATCAGGCCACCATCTCCTGAGTATCGAAGCTGTTACCACACCATCCAAGTCACTATCAGTTACTATTCTCTGTATGTCTAATAACAACGGATCAACCTCCATGAAACTCTGAGAAACTATCTACTCAAAGGTGCTTTTGGTCATATCAACGAGTAATTTTTTGACTATGACGCCTCTACTACACTCATGGCCCCCTCGGATTCCAAGGTGATGGAGACTTCCTGCGGACTCATTCTGGTAAACTACGATTCTATTCTACTACTCCAATACCCACAGGGCCATTGGAGCTTCCCAAAGGGTCACGTCGAAGATGATGATGAAAGTCATCATGCGACAGCGTCAAGGGAACTGATGGAGGAAACAGGAATTAGTACGCTGGATATCGATCCTAAATGGGAATATAGGACACATTATACATTTAGAAAGAAAGGAAAAAATACTTCAAAACAGGTTTTTTGGTATATCGCCACCACTGAAGAAATTGATGTAGTGCTCTCAGAAGAGCATACAAGCTACCTATGGCTAAACTATGAGGAAACCGAGTCCCTACTCACATTCGATCAAGAGAAGAAACTAATCAGATCAGCAATTATGCACATGAAAAAATCAGGAATTGTTCCGTGAATCTCTCTTTCCTAACGGAACCCAAAGCGTCTCTCCCTCGTCTCCGGTAAGCCAGCGAGAGAGTACAAAACAGTGGTCTGAGAGCCTATTCAGATAGCTAATCACTTCTGACCG
This sequence comes from Euryarchaeota archaeon UBA170, assembly GCA_002499345.1. GTDB lineage: Archaea > Thermoplasmatota > Poseidoniia > Poseidoniales > Thalassarchaeaceae > MGIIb-O5. The sequence goes on from DALF01000020.1 coordinate 2,644, forward strand.
GGTCTCTTCGCGTAGTGCACAGGCTTCCCTCTCAGCTCTTCGGACAACGGTACGGGCCATATGCAAGTGAGCGACCATGGGAGTTCCTGTGGGTAGTATGAACGATGACAGAGGTTCCAAGTCCTCAAGCATCAAATCCATCTCCTCTACTAACCTCTCCCCGGCATCTGCTCCGATTATGGTCATCTGCTCAGGCACACCGCCCGGAGGACAGGCGCACTCGGCACCGACATCGAATAGCTCCTGTTGGATTATGCCGAGCATTCTATCAGCCTCTAAAAGCCGACTTTCGCCACTCTCAGTCTTGACCAGCCTCTCATTTATCTCTGCACGGACGATGCCAATCGCTGAGTTCGCCTCATCAATCGTACC
>DALF01000009.1 GCA_002499345.1 Euryarchaeota archaeon UBA170
GGTTCATCAGGAAACTGTGGTGATGGAATTGACAATGATAATGGAGGACAGTCCGATGAGGATGATCCTGATTGCTATAATAATCCAGAGATATGGGAGGGGTATGACGAAGATCGAAAAGAGGAGAATCGAGATAACGACCCACCCGGTGGGAGATAGTGGTGATAACATGGGAGACAAGTGGGATAAGAGATTCATAGAGCTGGCAAAGCATATTTCACTATGGAGCAAAGACCCCTCCACTAAGGTTGGGTGCGTGGTTGTCGGTGGCGATAGGGAGATCAGGTCTACAGGATTCAATGGATTCCCAAGAGGAATAGAGGACGACGAAACCAGACTTTCAGATCGTTCTCTGAAGTATCCACTGATTTGCCATGCTGAAGAGAATGCCATAATGCATGCTGCGAGAGTTGGTGTGTCTCTCAAGGGAAATACTGCTTACGTAACATGGCCGCCCTGTTCGAGATGTACTAGATCGTTAATTCAGGCAGGGATAAATGAGGTTGTTTTCCCGAAGAGTCTGGAAATACCGGAAAGATGGGAAGAAGACTTCTCGATAGCGATGTCAATGATGTCCGAAGCTCAGATAACTGTCAGACAGGTTTAGTTAGTCTGATCCATAACTCATCCAAATCAGAGTATAATTCTTCCAGCCCGCCGTTGTTTAATATTACCAAGTCCGCCATCTCAGCTGTAGCATTAAGCGCCTGTCCAGCCTCATCTAGGGCAACTTCTTCAGATTTCTCTTGAGCCAGAAAAGTCTCCTTTTTACTTGGGTCACCGGTCCTCCCTCGACTCTGTGACCTACTCCACCTCGAGTCTACCCCTGCCTTTATCTCAATCAGAATAAAATCACTCCTATTCCGCAATACTTCGACCTCTCCGGGAGTTCTAATGGAATCAATGACAGCATCCTCTCCATCTAAGGCATCCAGGAGCATTTCCGCAAGTATACCCGCACCGCCCTTTCGTCGTAGCTCCCTCCCTCCTTCTATCAAAGAATCCCTGCTCTCTGGAATACCTTGCTCGGTCAGCCAAGATCTTATTGAATCCGAGCACGAAGCAGCCCTGACCCCCTTCGAGGAAAACCAGCTTACCACTGTCGTTTTTCCCGAGGCATTACGCCCAGTAAGCCCCACAAGCATGTGTCTGCGAAGGCATACCAGAGATAGTGGTTTCTAGCGCCAGAAGGGACGGGTTCTAGCATATTGTAACTCTGCATTGTGAATTGCTCGGAGTAATCTAATCCTGTCTCCCGCAGGTCCTCTCAGAATTCTGGTAGCTGTCTCTTCTCCAATTCCTCTACCCATCAGGCACAATATGGCATCATGGCCATGCGTCCTAACAAGCTCAGCGTTCCTCTGTACCTTACCCGAAATTTTTTGTTCCGTGCTCTCAATCCTATCCATCAATGATTTCTCCGCCCTCTCTGGAGCGCACGCTAGCATCGTTCCCCCACAGGTCGAACAGGGCTCAACAACAACTATCCTTTCCACTCTCCTTCTCTTTTTTCCATGACAGTTTAGACAGATAAGTACTGCCCTTTCGTTGAGTAGCCTAGTTTCCAACCTCTCTCGAATCTCAGTATCGCTCCATGCTGGGAGAAGCAAGTCCATTTCCGCTCTAGGAGATCTACCCAGTCTTCCCGGTGGAGTGTTAAATACACGAACGTCCCCATTTGAAATTTCCTTGAGAAGATCCTGAGTTCCTTCTATGTCCATTCTTTCATGAAATAGCTTCTCAAGAGATTCTTCGATAACCGGAGTCCCTCTGTATCTTTGCATCAAACCCTCGAGGTTTACTTTCCTTGGATCAGTTCCTTTCTCTAGAATCCCCATTTTTCTAGCCACCTGAACTACTCTCCACCTTATCGCTCTTCCATTGGGTATAGTCATCCACATTATGGACGGAACGGAAGAAGGAGGAGTCTCCAAAAGGAGTTTAACAACATCACTGGGATTCAGTGAAGGAACTTGTAGAGAGACTCTGTAGGGGTCAATTGTTGATCTCCCCATTTTACCATCTTTTAGTGATCCCATTGCTTGTAAGAAGTGTCCTAGAGTCTCATTCACCCTAGAACCTCTGCAGGTGTTAACAATCACAGCACCATCACTCTCTGAGACTGTTACAGTCCTGTCATCAGGGATCACTCCGGATGAATCATAGTGCTCAGTCACAGTACTAATTAGATGATTACGGGCCTCATCCGAAAGAGGGTAATCTTCCAAATCTCTTACATCATCCTCCATGGCACCTATGGCGACTGCGATAGATCTCCTAAGCACTCCAACCTCCTTGGCTACTTCCATTGGTACGGGAGGCAGTTCTCCCGACCAGACGGGAACCTCCCCGGAATCCTTTATTGGAATTACCAGGATCTCTTCCTGATCAGGATCAGCATCTACAATCTGCCATGTTCTTCCTGCCATAACGAATGTCCTACTCTTCCTCTTGCCCCCGTCTTCCTCACCTCCCAATGAAAGAACAAACGCCTCATCAACAGAACCCAGCACACCTCTACCAACCGCATCTCTTACTCTGTATGATAACTCATCTGGAATCATGGAAATATGATCAACCCTATTCCTCCCAAGTCTTCCTGAAGGTGAGAACCAGCCATTTTTCAGAATATCTGGAAGTCCTTTGATTAATTGATTCCTCCATCTAACCTTATCGATATCAGAATGTTCAATTTCCCAAGACGGCCTCTCTGATGGTGCGTCTCCTTCGGTTCTCTCTGACAATTCAAACCAAAGTTTTCTCGGCCAAGATGTCACGTCAGAATCAAGAGGATTATCTACGAAGTTTAACATCCATCTGTCACTGAGTACCCTTAGAAGAGAGACACTGTTCTCCCTATTCCAATCCTTGAAAATAGAGCATCTTCCGACTATCTTCGTAGCTAAGTCAACAGGTACAACGCCTCTTTCTATTGACATCTGTAGGAACTGATTAGCAGCAACTATTCCAGGATTAGTCCTCCATTCAACCCCTTCAAGCTCCCCGGCCATCGCCCTCCTAGCGATTACGGCGCCCTCTGCAACCTCATCTGTCTCCCATGCCAAAAGCTCACCTCTACCTGTTCCTCCAATGACATGCTCGGCCCTCCCCATCCTCTGAAGCAATCTATCTACAGCTCTCGGACTCTGAATTTGATGTACTCTTTTTATCGATCCAATATCAATACCAAGCTCAAGACTGCTGGTGCAGACTATTGCATTCAACTCGCCATTTCTTAGGCCATCCTCCATTTTTTTCCTAGTTTCAGCAGCTAGACTTCCATGATGTACTCCCAGCAAAATATTCTCATTCAAGCTACGTAATCTTTGAGAAACAGATTCCGCAGCATTACGCGAATTTACGAATACTAGTGCAGGATATTCCTCCGATAGCGATTTTGCAAGCCTCCTATGCGCCGCTACAGAGTGAGGAGAACTAGCCCAAACTACAGACTCCGCCTCGTCAGACGGAGTGGGGTCCTCTCTATGGACCACTACCTGGGTAGATCTCGGGGAGGGTCCAATTATGGGAACCGCGTCTTTCGAAAGCCACTTTGCAGTCTCGTTCGGATTTCCAACCGTAGCTGATAAGCCAATTCTTTGGAAGCTATCTGGACAGTACTCAGCTATTCTCTCAAGACCGACTAGTAGTTGGGCACCCCTTTCAGAAGAAGCCAGATCGTGTACTTCGTCCAATATCACTGCATTCAACCCAGAGAGATGCCTTCTCAATCTGCTTCCGAGTAGCATTATCTGTGCTGTCTCAGGAGTGGTAATGAGTAGATTTGGGGGATTCTTGGACTGTTTGGTCCTCTCCTTTTGTGACGTATCGCCATGTCTTAGGCCCACACTAATGCCTAGAGGTTCAAGCATTTCTCCGAGTCTTCTATCGATATCCCTGTTCAGTGCCCTTAGTGGTGTTATGTAGAGTATTGAGAGTCCCTCCCACCCCTCGTTCATGAATCTTGAAGCCAGAGGCAGTATTGCCGCCTCTGTCTTTCCACTCCCTGTCGGAGAAACCAAAACTCTATCATGGCCCAAAACCAAATCCTTCATGGAGAGTCTCTGAATCGAAGAAAGTGTCCAATTCCTACTATCTATGAGGTCCCTTACCTTGGGATGAAGAAAATCCATACTGGTAACTCCGTAATTATCAATTAATGCCCATGAATTATTCATGGATGTGGGGGAATATCATCAGACCAGTGTGCCATGTCATTGAGAGTCTTAGTAACATTCGTAACCTCGCCTTGCTCCCAATAATCTACCCCTAAGAATGTTGGTCTGTCTCCAACTTGTTCCCAGCATAATAGCGCTCTATTCAACAGTGTACTGTATTCATTGACTTCTTCTGCCTTTGTAGCATCAGATAAACCGAAAGTACTCAACCAATTATTCAAATGCCAAACGGGCTGTTCTGAATCTCCTCTCCCGACATTACAACTCATATCATCAGCATTTTCCTCCCCATAAGGAGTATCCCAAGTATGCCTCCACGCTGACATTAATTCGGAATAATTCTCTTGGTATTCATATTGAATAAATACAACCATATTTTTTCCAGAGAGGGACAAATCCCCAATCGACGGCCATGGATCTCCTAATTCATGCACGTAGGCCTTTTCCAGAATACCAGTAACATTTAACAGATATTCTAGATGATCCCCCGGAATCTGGTTTTCGAAAAGAAAGCTTACGACATCGCCACTACTGTTATTATGAAGGGAATTAAGAGTTCTGAGCCACGAAAAAGCATCAACACTACCAAACAAGCAGGGGTGTATAACCCCCCCTCCTGAACTGTGACAGAATACCACATCTTCCTTTTCATTCTGTGATCCCATTTGGTGATGAGGATCTAACATAAATGATCTTATTCCTCCTTCCCACTGACTCTGTAACCCGGTTAGATGGTTTATTCCAGCCAAGACCCCGTCTTCTGGGGTCGAATAGGCGTTATGTGCCTCTGCAAAAGTGAAATCGTCATATGTTCTGAGACAATACTCAGCCTTTCCGTGACATGAGATGTAGTCGTCCCTATCCAGGTGATCGAAACCCCTGGATTGCTCCCAATCGTTGGGGAGGCCATCTCCATCAGCATCCTTATCCAGTGAATCACAAATCATATCTTCATCATAATCTGCAGGAACTGAGCTATTGTCAAGAGGATCAGTGGAGCAATCTAATTCTGTGAAATCTCCCCAAAGGTCACCATCGTCGTCGCTATCAAGAAAATCACAAACCAAGTCTCCATCTATATCCGATGGAACACTAATCGATATGAGGGGATCTGTACTACAATTAAGCTCAACGTTATTGGCCCATCCATCTCCGTCAATATCCAAATCTTCACTGTCTGATATGCCATCCCCATCTAGGTCAGGAGGGCTTGACATACATCCAGAAGTGAGAATAAAAATGACAGCTATCACTGGTAGGACGTGGCTTTTCATCAAACGTCCATGACACGGTCTTCTCATGAACCAATCGGAGAAAGATACTGAAATTAGATGAACGCATATGGGAAGTAACTAATCGTATGTGCTAAGTCGAATACTTCAATGGCTAGCGGAAGGAGTAGGAAGGGTTTCTTCAACAGGTGGTGGGAATCGAAGAAAGATAGTCAATTTCAGATAGTGACGTATGTAACAATTCTCTCCACCGCTTCTGTCTTGTGGGGCTTCATATTCATTTTCATGCTCGGAGGTGCGTCCGATCCTGAACATCAAGAATTCATGCTACCATTCAGCTGGCTCTGTTTGGCTCTCGGCTCAGTAATCTCCATCTATGCCGTCCCAGAGTTCAGCTTCTATTGGTCACAGAGAAATATCCTGGAAGATATTCTCGCATTAGATGCAAGAACTGAGATAATCAGAAGGAGGAAGGAGGGAGAAGAAGCGGCCGAAATATTGGGGCCTAAATATCAATCAAGGCTGATGGGCCTTTACGATAATTTCCAAATCAGAGGAGGAAAGAGATTCAAGGTTGACTCTTCTCCACCGCTTAATGAACGTAGCGAGAAAGCTCAACCAGTAAAAGAGAAAATTGAGTATGAGTGGTGGATAACAGAGAGCTCACGACTATCTGGCCGACTTCCCGGATTGCCCTCCCTTAAGACTAAGAAGATCAATAGAATGATTATCGTTTTATGTTCATCTGCCGTTGCTCTGCTATGTATCAATTCGATCTTCGGTTTATCTATGGGAATGGGTGGCATAAACCACAAAACCATAGATCTTTCAGCATACCTCCTCGCTATGGAAATCACCTCTTTCTCTCCTCCACATTTAGATTCTGTGAGCTTGCTACTAATCGCCTTCTTCTCCATATTATTGAACTTTACAAGACCACTCAGGAATTATCATGAGGAGGAGTGACATGTCCAATGCACTAGTCAGAGAAATCTTTCTTGCAGTAGGGCTAGTCGTACTATTACTCGGATCGATGTTCCTCTCAACTGGGTCTTTCCCTCCAATGGTTGTAGTAGAGTCTGGCTCAATGATGCATGACGACGAGGGGCAAATAGGCGTAATAGATCCAGGAGATCTTGTGCTAGTTATTAATCCTGAAAGAAAGAACGTAGTCACATTTGTTGAGGCTACAGACCCACTGGATGATAATTTTGGTTATGAGTCACATGGGATGGGAGGGGATGTCATTGTATTCAAGAAAAATGGAGGTACAGATACTCCTGTCATCCACAGGGCGTTATTGAAGGCCATTGCGAACGAATCTGGAGGATGGGATGTACCGGGGACTACATTGTTAGGTGTACAAAGTATCAATTGGACTCTTGAATATGCATGTGAATCATACCATGGTAATGACTACGATCTCAGAATAGAAAATTGGGTCCCCGCACATGAAGGATACCTGACTACTGGTGATAATGAGGATAGTAATGGATGCAGAATTGATCAATTATCTGCAACAGGGCAGGATGGTAGGAATGGACTGCTTGATGAGAACAATAACCCTGTTACCGCTGTCAAGGATGAGTGGATAATTGGAATCGCCTCAACTGAGATACCTTGGATTGGTGCGGCCAAGTTATTCTTTTCACCTCCTCCTTCTGCTTCCTACGTTACCGATAAAACATGGACAATGTTAGGACTTGTTATCGCTTCAATTTTAATAGCCCCCAGTGTCGTCGAAGCACTTCAAACCAATAAATCGACGGAAGAGGAATAATCATACTACGAGCATTAGAATTGGAATCATTACCACAGCAAGCATCACAATAGTGGTGATTCCACTAATTGACCCTGCTAGTCTCTCTACTCTAAGTGGATTGCTATCTTTCATGAACATCGAAAGAATGGAGTGTGTACCATCCTTTACCATGTGCCCCCCATCAAAAGGAATTATTGGTAGTAGATTTAGGAATCCCAATAGGAAATTAACCCAGATAAGCCAGAAAATAAAGTCGAAAAGAGCCAGGACTCCCTCCGTTCCTAATGAAGATAGGACGAAATCATCATCCACTTCAAGCATCATCCTCTCATGGATATCCATAGTTTGTCCGTCGTAAGACATTGGCGTTCCAAGCATTGAAAGAGGTTTTATTGTGACTATAGCAATCTTTTCCAGACTAGAATATCTGTCATCAAAAATGAGGGAGAATTGTTCCGTTTGGAAGGTCCCAGACCTTGGAAAACTAACACCTAGAAAAGCCTCGCCTTCTTCAATTCCATATGAATCTAGTAACTCGTTAGTCTCTGACAAACACTCCACTTCTCCATCACATCGATCGAGGTAGTACTGCCGCTTATCTCCCAGGGTTACTGGGATATCAGAACTAATGCCCCACTCTCCATTTTCTACAGAATATGGAATGACTGTGAAAATAATAACATCACCCGCTCCTAGAGAATCCATTTGCTGGGAGAAAGAACTGTAATCTGGGACTCCGACACCGTCAACATGCGTGATAATATCGTATGGCATTATCCCCGCCTCATCAGCTCCTCCCTCGTCGATAATCGCGATAGCGTGGATTCCGGGATTGGATGCTATGAAGCCACTAGATACGAATCCCAATATTATCAGGAAAATGAAGGTTGCAACCAGATTTATTGCCGGCCCAGCTGCGAATAGACGCAACCTCTCTCTTCTTGGTGCCATTATCATATCCATATGTTCGGGTTCAGCGAAGGCACCAACTGGAATCGGTCCAGCTACTAGGAGTCCGAAGCTCTTCACCTCCATTCCATGTGCCCTTGCCTGAATTCCATGACTGTATTCATGGATAAGTAGAGTAAACACAAGAGCTAGTGCAGGCCACCAGAAGGGAACAAAACTAGTTACTCCGGGAATGAAGAGAATATCTGTAGCCGGCAATGAACCTTGTGGGGGAGAATTCATCGATGACACGAACGCAAAAATCATCAGGAAAACTACAGCGAACATCACCAAGAAACATAACCAAATGGAAAACTCACCAAAAAAACGCCAAAATTTTCTATTCTTCGAGATATATTCCAGAAAACCCCGACCTCGTGTGGTTCTTATCATCAAAACAATCCCAAGAACTCTCTCAAAGTTCCATCTATCTAGGTGGCCATTATCTTCCAGATAAAGCACCAATAAATACCACCCAGACAAAGCAATAATGGTCCACAGCGGAAGTATTCCATAGACTAAAAGAATCGAAAGAATCAATATCGGATAGACTGGTATTTTACCCCCCGCTTCTCCGTCCATACACTTGACAATAGTCTCCTCTTATTCAACTTGCGTCCTATAAAAAACCACATTAATGACTATCTCGACGCATGCACGTGTCAGACAGTTCAGATGGAGATTTATCTTCCCGTAAATACTCCAGAGAAATTGATTCGCTCAGAAGAGAACGGGACAGTATTAAGAGGATACTATCTCAGGCAAATCTAGACGAACTGAGTAATGAATTAGAGAAATTGAATGACACATTCACAAAAATCGAAGGAGATTTTACAGGTCATTAGCTAGAAATTATAGTTTCAAAATCCGATCTCATTGATTTACTAGGAAAAACCTCTGTAGATATTTTCGCACCATCAGATTTGCATACCAGGGATAAGAATCTGTGCAGAGGCATGCCTTGGTCCCAGTCTAGGAACTCTTTACCATTTCTAGTAAGTGGAAGTGAAGGGATGCTACGGGATAGATGACGGAGCTTGCCTCTCAGTCCGTCTACCTCGACTTTCATTATCCTCCAGCTATCCCCCCTTACTCCCTTGAGCCTGTATGCATAAAGTGGAAGCAACCCACACCTTTCTCCGATTTCCTTCAGAGATTCCAATTGAAGGAAAGTCCTTCCTGAAAGATACAGTTTCTTAGACTTCGATGATTTCACCTCAATGGGGAAGCAAATATCTCCTCTCAGAGCTAGTAAGTCGCCTGTCCCTTCTGATCCACTACCGGGGGCTCTGACTACCAAGAAAGGCCTATTTGTTACTTTCATAGCTTGAGACCTCTCTACCTCTGAACAGGATTTTGTTACCGCCCTAACTCCTTTCAGCTCTCCAGCTAGAACAGAACGAAGCTCTCTCTCATACACACTCCCTATGCTGCCCATGCAACTATCGTATTCTCAGGGTTAATGAGGACATTGGTCCCTCACTACTGTATCTTGCCTTTTCGGAAATCTCTGGTTCTATCTACGCCAGGAAATTGATCCTCGCTCTCTCGATAAACTGTCTTCATATTGTTTAGAAAATTGACTTCATCGGTGACAATCAGAACCATTCTGACTCCTGGGTCCTCTTCCCTATCCATCCAGTCAAGGATTATTTCCATAGTCATTCGAGCGCCCTCTCTGTGAGGATATGCGAAAACATCCATTCCAAGGGGCGGTGTAACCAACGTCTCACGAGGTTTAATCTTAGAAATTTCTTCAAACATCGCCTTATAAGAATTAGCTAGTAACTCTCTCCTGAAGTTATCTTGGTTTGGCCTTCGACAGTCGGGCCCTACGACATGAACTAGATTTTCCGCAGGCAAGTTGAACCCTGGAGTAGTAACTGCTTCGCCAACTCCACAGGGTTGCTTCCCTTCTTTCCTCCTCTCTACAGCAATCTCTGTGCATCTTGCACGTAACTCCTCTCCAGCGGCCAACTGCATTTTTTCATCAAGACCTTCCCTGCCTGCCAGCCTATTATTGGCTGGAATAACCATTACATCTCCTTCTACTCTAATGATGTTACCAAACTGTACTCTTACCTGTCCATGGCGGCATTCCCTCACGATTATTGTCTCCGCCATATTATGACAAGTAGGGTCATCTGATAAGTAACCATCGACAATAATCGAGTTTTGAATCGATGCATTCATTCGATAATGCCCACTAGAAGAGGTATGTCCGCCGGTTATGTGTTGGTCAATGTTGAGCCAGGTAGTGAGTCAGAAGTCCACAAAGTTGCTTTGTCCTTGGATTGCGTTACGGACGCGAATATGCTTTTCGGAGATTATGATCTGATTGTGAAAATAGAGGCTTCTAGCATGGGCGAGATTGCTCGTCATGTTGTAGAATCTATCAGGGCAATACCGGGTGTAGCTAACACCAAGACTCTCGCATGCGCAGAAATGTAACCTCGTTATGTTGAAAAACCCCCCAATGTGACTCAGTAGCTCCTTTTTTACCCAATAACTTCATTATCTCTGTAATTCACCAAGCGAATGGAGGTATGCTGAAAATGTCAGGAAAGAAGTACTTCGTACTAATGGAGAATGGAGGGGACACAAGCCAGGTGTTTGTTAACAGTCAACCAAGAGGAGCCGCACTAAAGGCGGCTCGAAGAGGCCATACAAACATCGATTTGAGAGAGCGAGGCACCAACAGAGTGCACTGCTTCGAAGGCTGGAGAACTCTTGAGTCCAAAGGCGCAGGCGGTCCGGCTTACCTTCCAGATAAAATCTGGAAGGCTAACGTAAAGAAGACCGGTATTAAGCGTCTTTAGGCTTGAAAAAGCCATACAGAATAAACACAACACAATGTTGTCCCAGTTGCCTAGCTTCTGAGGCCAAGCTTTTTGCTAATAATTGCAATTGGATCGTAGAACTCGGTGACCACCCTTTCTTTTAGAGGTATAATTGCGTTATCTGTTATGTTAATTCCTGCAGGGCATACGTCAGTACAGCATTTTGTAATATTGCAATATCCTATTCCAAAGTCATCCTTGATTTCTGGAATTCTGCTCTTCTCATCTAAGGGGTGCATTTCCAAACTAGCTAGTCTGACGAAGAATCTAGGTCCGGCGAATTCATCGAACTTCTGATGCTCCCTCATCACATGACAAGTATTCACGCATAACATACACTCAATACAAGACCGAAATTCTTGCACTCTATCAGCTTCTTGCTGAGAGAAAACCCAATCAGTTTCATCCGGTCCACTCAATGGAGAAATCTTCCTATCTGTCTGATAAGCCCAAGAGGTATCGGTCACTAGGTCCCTAACTAATGGAAATGTTTGCATTGGTTTGATTACAATCGCCTCTCCTTCCGGGGTCTCTTCCAAAATTTCATCCATTCTAGTCATACACATTAGTCTGGACTTACCATTAACTTCGGCACTGCAAGAACCACATTTGCCCGCCTTACAATTCCATCTGCAAGCTAGATCCGGAGCAAACTCAGCTTGTATGGAATGGATAGCGTCTAGGACCACCATTCCTTCATCGAGCTCAATGGTATAGTCTACCATCTTCCCAAAAGGATCGCCATCTTGGTCTGGTACTCCTCTGAACACACTAAAGGTTACAGCTCCCAAAATTACTCCTCCTCTTGCAAATCTTCTGAATCCAATAATTCCTTCAAATCAGAAGGAATAGGGGGATAAGTAACGAAACCAATCTGCATTTCTCCCACATCAGTCATTGAAATAACACTATTCACCTTTCCCCAGTGTGAGTGATCAGGAACAGGGAAATCTTCCCTTGTATGCCCGCCCCTACTCTCCTCTCTTCTGAGGGCCGCTAGGGTACACATCCTACTGACGTCTATCATGGCCCCGATTTCAAGAGATTGGTGCCATCCTGGGTTGTAGGTCTTACCACTCCCGCCGAAAACACTCTTCGACCGCTCTTCCAAATCATCAAGATCAGACAACGCCTCTTCGAGTAGAGATTTTGTTCTGATTATTCCAACCTTATCTTGCATCATCCTTCTCAAATCTGACACTACTGTAGCAGGATTCTCTCCATCCTCCCTAGCAAGAGGAGCAAGAGTATCTTCGATTATTTCTTTGATATCAGATTCAGGAATTTCCTTAAATTGATGAATTCCTTTCGCAGAGGAAGCCGCATTCTCCCCGGCAATCTTCCCAAATACAATCAAATCAGAAAGAGAGTTGCCCCCAAGTCGATTAGCCCCATGAAGTCCAGTTGCCGCCTCTCCTGCAGCAAAAAGCCCCTCAATACAGGTTTCTTGTGTGTCAAAATTAACCTTCACGCCGCCCATGACGTAGTGGGCAGTAGGGCCTACTTCCATGGGCTCTTTGGTGATATCAACTGCTGCTAATTCCTTGAACTGATGATACATCCCAGGAAGCTTCTTCTTGATCTCTTCTTCGTCTCTCCATGAAATATCTAGGTACGCACCCCCATGCTCAGACGCACGTCCAGCAGCACGTTCGCTGTTGATTGCCTTAGCTACCACATCCCTAGTAAGTAGCTCAGGCGGCCTTCTCTTAGTGGCAAGTTTCCCAGTTATGACCTCATTAACCCAAGCTTCAGCTTCCTCGATAGTATCTGCAAACTCTTCCGCATACATTTCAGGTACATAGCTGAACATGAATCTGTCCCCCTCATTATTGAGAAGCTTTCCTCCC
>DALF01000048.1 GCA_002499345.1 Euryarchaeota archaeon UBA170
GTTCAAGTCCGGGAGCGCGGACCACTAACTCCTAGGTATTCCAGCTGTACAGATAGCAGGAATCACTTCATCATGAGGCAGGAGACTATCTTCAGGGCGTAAATGAAAGGTTCTACCCCTTGCTATCGTAGTTATGGACATGTGGGCAGGCTCATAAAGGGGACTTTGCTCGGCGAGCTGCTGGAGGTTATCATATGGGCATTGCAAAGTACGTTCGCGAGACATGGAAGAAGCCCAAGTCCGGTATGCCAATGCTTCACCGCCGTGACAGAATGGCATCATGGAGGAAGGACCCAGTTTTCCAGCGTGTCCACCGCCCTACAAGGATAGACGCGGCTCGAAGGCTAGGCTACAAGGCCAAGCAAGGAGTTGTTATCGTCAGGACCAGAGTAAGGAGAGGTGGACTTAGGAAGGGCAAGATTCACATGAAGAGGAAGCCGTCCAAGTCCGGTATCAAGAAGATCACGATGGCAAAGTCAATTCAGAGAATCGCAGAGGAGAGGGTCAGCAGGAGATATCCTAACCTAGAGGTACTGAACTCCTACTGGGTAGGCGAGGACGGAAAGAACAAGTTCTACGAAGTGATTCTCCTCGATCCATCCCATCCGGCGATCATGGCCGACAAAGAGCTCTCATGGGTCTCAGATGGCAACAGCCACTCCGGACGTGCCTTCAGAGGCAAGACAGGAGCTGGAAAGAGAGGAAGAGGACTCCTCAACAAGGGTAAGGGAGCGGAGAAGCTCCGTCCAAGCCTCAAGGCCAACAAGAACCGCGGCAAGTGATTCCCACTGCCGTCATATTGATTCGATATGATGCCCCCCCCTCGCCATATGACGGACCTCCATGCTTCTGAAATCAGAGGCCTCCCTGTCATTCTTCCAAGTGGAAGGCTACTTGGAACAGTCTACGACTGCTTCGTAAATACCGATGAATGGTCCTGTACTCACATTTTCGTATCTGACCCACCGGCCGATCTGGTGGAGGGTAGGACACACCTAGCGATACCTTGGAAATGGGTCAGATCAGTCAGTGACGTGGTTCTTCTCAGATGGTTTCCCCCTACACCGCTCCCTAAGAACCTCTGACTTTCCGATGAGCGTATCGCCGATATGATTCAAAAGGGGGACGACGGCGCTGAACTGTGCGAGCTACCACGATATTGACTCTGACCGTCTTGTTGATGGCCAGTTGCTCTCCCGTTGTCAACGCTGATGCAAGGGGAGTCATAATCTGCGCTGGCGCAGATATGGAAATGATGCCTGCTAATTGGGAGGTACAGGACCAAGCATGCGTCAGGGTCGATCTCGGAGTACTGCAACAGGGAGAGACCCTCTCCTTCGAATTATCGACAGACTCCGAAGTCGACATACTCCTGTTCTCCTCCAATGCGATCACGGTCTATCAAAATGAGCAGTCATACAGAAGCGACTCGGTATGGGAGAGCGACTCTGTCTTCGAGTCGTTCAATGGCTCTGGTGACTGGCACTGGACCGTCCCCTCCGACAGAGATGCAACACGCTGGTACATGATCATAGACAATCTCGCACACCCTCAAGACTCGGGCTCTGGAGATCAAGGAGGCTCAGTCGCATCAGTTACCCTGGATATCCTTACCATAGATCCGGAGCCATTCACCCTCATTGATACAATAGTTCGATTGGAATCAGGAGAGAGCTCACTACTCTATGGTCCGTTCTCTATGGACGAGGGAACCCAGGTTAGAATTGAGGCTAGCACAATGGAGGGAGCTCCAGATGTGTTCCTGATGGACGAGGACCAAGTCGAGCTTTACAACTCAGGAGGTACTGCCGCCGCACGCATACAAGGAACGGATATGCTTCTCATCACGTCTAGCAGAGACATAGTATGGACAGTACCCTCGACCTTGGAGGGAACAGACCTGTA
The DNA here is from genome assembly GCA_002499345.1 of Euryarchaeota archaeon UBA170. GTDB lineage: Archaea > Thermoplasmatota > Poseidoniia > Poseidoniales > Thalassarchaeaceae > MGIIb-O5. Next base: position 1,906 of record DALF01000048.1, read on the forward strand.
CCTAGTCGTCGATAACAAGCCAGGTCCCTCAGGAGGAGGAGCGGGAACTATGCCCATCGCGTCAACGATAGTGTTGACACTTACGCCCATAATGGATCCCACAATAATGGGCGTGCCATCCACTGGAATCGTGGATGTGGGGGCTGAGATAACATTGGATGCATCTGACACGCCGAATCTATCCAATCAGATTTCTGAGTCGGGCTATTCGTGGGATACAAATGGGGATGGATTTGACGATAACTCTGGTGCGTCATTCAACATCAGCTGGCCCGAGCCAACCAATCTAACAGTCAGACTCTCAGTGATGGGGATAGATGGAAGGAGTACCAGTGTCTATGAGGATATCAGAGTTGAAGATATCTCTCCTCCATCAGCCGACATCTCCGTGGACGGAGTTCTTGAGAGAGCTTTCAATGAGGACATAGTAATCGGCGCATCCTTCGAAGACAATTGGGGACTTTCCAAGGTGGAATGGATGGTGGACGGGGCACTCATCTCGGAGTTCACGTCCGATTTCGAATTGGCCAAGACATTCTCCTACGCCTTCCAGTCAGGGGAAGAATCAGGGATTCATGTAATCACACTCAGGGTCACAGATCTTTCTGGTATGGTGTCAGAAGACACCGCATCCATCCAACTTTTCGACTCGTCCCCTCCTGTCGAGGGGGCCTATGATGGGTCCCAGAGTACTATCATTGGAGAGACGATAACCCTGGAGATACCATTCGAGGATGATGAGTCTCAGAACATCTATTATTCATGGGATTTCGATGCTCAAGTAGATTCTGATGGCGATGGAGACGAGGACAATGATGAGGACGCTGTTGGCCCAATAGCTTCCCCCTCATTCGATAATCCCGGAGTCTACAGGGTGATTTGTAGAGCGCAGAACGACGAGGGCCTGGTTTCCGAGGCCGAGATTCTAGTATCAGTGACCACGGCCTCTGGCGATGAAGAGCTGGGACTAATTGAGATATTAATGGCTCTCGGAGCCGTATTATTACTGATAGCGATATCATTCCTAGCCTACCTCAGAATCGCTTCCAATCGCAGAATGTCCGCATTGTTAGCAGAAGATGAAAAGTCCGAAGAAAATCAAGAATCCCACTCAAATGACATCTCTGTAGAGGATCAGAAGGCAATGTGGGGAGGGGGCGGAAATGTTTCCGCACCAACCACCCCTCAGAGCTTCGGAGGTATAGGAAGCGGTATGTCAGGAGCTGTCTCTCCAGGTTCAGAGGCCGCCTCGATAGACCTTAGTGATGAGGAGTTCGATGAGCTTCTATCGGAGTCCAGCCAAACGAAGATGAACAGTCCAGCTGATGATCTACTGAGCGCCTTCCAAGATGACGAAGAAGAGATGGATACGGAGGATAGTATCGTCGAGTACTCCTTCCCAGAAGATGACTCAGAAGGGGATGAAAATGAAATCAATCCAGCGAAGGTTTTCGAGATAGTCCAGCCGGAAGTAGAATCGAACCAACCCGAAGTATTGGATAGGACCGTCAGGAGCAACTGTTCTAACTGTGGGAAGATGTTCGAAGTAGATCTTCCAGAGGGCGTCGACAGAGCTAGGACTGCCTGCCCACACTGTGGTTCGATAGAATCCATAGCACTCAACGAGTAATTCCAAGCTCGTCCCAACCATCTGTTTTGATAATCAGGAGGGGCAATACCCTTTAGCGCACCTCTTTGAGGTGCGAGCATGACAAAGAGCGGTGTCCGTGTAGTTCATAGGGCCCCTCGGCCAGAGAACAACAAAGCATTCCTCATTGTAATGCTGATGATTATTCCCATATTGGCACCAATACAGGGAGCAGAGGCGGAGGCCAGGATAGAGTCACAGGACTTCGAAGTTCTGGATAGACTGTCCGATGTCTTAGATCAACGTGAGCAGGTTCTGGAGTCTAATTCTGTGGGGCAGATAGCTGGCCCTTCCATTCAAGGAGTGAGGGATGGAATTTCACAGAGCGGGCAGTCTCAGCCACTATCTTCCATAGGCGACTCCCTGGAGGGGGCCTCGTTCGTTGAAACGTTGCCAGACGAGCCAAACCATCCTCTTCCATACAGGCTAATACTGGGAATTGAAGAAGATGCTGTCAGTGTCGATAACGTTTGGCAGACTCTTGTCAATATCACTGATTATGTAATCCTGACAGAGTATACGGACTTAGATGGCAATGTGGTCAGGGGAACCGAGGTTGTCACATTTACCACCAATTTCCTCTCTATTCTAAATCCGGTAACCGATCCATTGAGCCATGTAGTCGATATCGACAATGATGGCGATAATGACATACAAGTAGGCCTCAGCGTATCCTTTGGCAATATAGGGCTGGGCAATATAGATCTCGACACCGGAACTTTATGGATACAACCATCCGTATCGTACAGCGTTGATGTCCTAGACTCTAGTCAAACAGATAGCGTCTGGGACAATATGGACTCACTACAGGTATCTCTAATCAAGTCCTTCGCCTACTCTAGTCCGGACTCAGTTCTGGCTCTAGGAGATGGAGAGAGCTACATTTGGGTCGTGGACTCTAGATTCTCGACAATGCCTCAAGATTTCTCTCTTGATGTAGGAATTGAGAGGGTTTTCTTCAATGCCAGCGCAGTCCTCCAGGACCTCCTACAGTCTATTGTAAACATCTTCTCCTCCGATTTCGATGGGTCGGGTCTGACTCTCATTGGAATATCAGCCCCTTACTCCATATCCATCGACTCCAGTGAAATGGACTCCTGTCCAGATAGGTACAGCCCCGAACAGTTACTATTCCTACCTCCTGAAGAAATTGACTGTGGAGTTTCAGTGGGACTCGGATATGCCAGATTCTCTCCTCCATCTAATGACGGGGAAAGAGAACTTTGGGAACTAGCATACATCAACCTCGATGTCAAACCAAATGGGGTGTCTTCAATGATTCCTGGTGATGTCGAGTTAGTAATCAGAACCGATAGCACCATTCCTGCTGCAGGAGGGATAGAGGGAGATAGGAGCTTAACCACGGTTGAATATTTTGCAGATAGGAGATCGGATCTTCATATTCACTTCCATGAAGACAGATCGGGGGTTTCCCAGGAGGACAACGATGGCTCATTCGGAAATAGCACAGACTCTCTTGGATGGCTTCGTGGGATGCCAGAAGGATCCATGTCACAAGGAGAGATTACTAGAATATTCAGAATGCTAGGATCTTCAGACGAGCCTGAACTCCCCGGGGGGAAGCCAAGCAGATTGGGACTGATCATCGGTATCAAGAATTTCTCAAGAGACACCAGTCCCAACGAAGATGATCCAACACTGCCAGTGAATCCTGCTTACCCTCCCATTAGTATGATTCTTCTCAGATCAGCACAGCCTCTGGACTCCCTCGATTACACTTCTTGGCATGAAAGAGGAGGTGAAAACTCTGATCACAGGCGGGTCGGCATCTCTATTCAATCAATACCAACTGCATTGGTGCTCTATGGCTCGTTCGATGTCAGCGGCTCAGAGGATGAAGAAAGAAATCTAGATGACTCAGATAATCTGGATTTCGTTTCACGTATACTGGACTCTCTGATACTCGATTTGGTAGATCTCTATCTGGACGTTGGAGGGATACTCAACAATATTCCCACCACAGTCGTAGAGGCCATAACAGGCAGTGTAGGGCCGGGAGGCGACCTGCAGGGCAGAGAATTTAATCTCATAATGCACGATGACTGGGGAGCTCTCCGGAATGAGATGTCAATCGGCAGAATAGGCCTGCAGATTGGCTCTAGCCCTCATCCGATAATTCAAGGAGACCATCTGGTTCTATCGAAGGATAGAGCTCTAGGGCAGATAGTGAGTAGGGATGGTACTCTAGTCGATCCTTTGGTTCCTGTCGCGGCCAGCATTGGGTTCAGTGGACTCTCCGCATTCTCAATTGATGACGATGACATACTCGACGAGTTAACGGCATCAGTAAATACATCCTCCAGCGAGGAATTCAATTTCGTCTACATTGACCATGAGTCTGGGACAATCGCCAACTCATCATTCCAATCACTGTACATTTCTGACATTCCCGATGATATCAGAATATCGACCAATGCAGAGACAGCTGTCTATACCGCATCAGGGGAAATAGGCAATATGATCTACACAGGAAAGGATCTTGAGCAGAGACAAGCAGTAGAAATTACAGACTTCCCAGATGAGTTCTCTGCGATCTTTGGGGAGTTTTCCAGCTGGAGTACGACTTCTTCTATTGGCTCGATAGAAGCTCAGATCACGGACTCCCCATCACCAGAAACAATGACGGGCGATCACTTCATGTTCCATCATGATCCAAATGACGGTACGTCAACTATCTCTTCCAGAATTTCTGGGATCTCCGAAGTCAGTTGGATACCACCAATCTCGGAAGGATCTCTGGGCCCCGAAGGAAGAGGAAAAGCCTCAATCTCAGCATCAGGGGACAGGTCAATGAGCTTCAGTGTGGATCACGCTCCAACATTAGATGAGGATCAGCTCACAGCGGTCGCGATAATTGATCCTCTTCCTTCATCGGTCTCGATAGAAATCCCCACTAGCTCCGACTCAGGTCCTGCCCTAGATATTCCTGAGCTAAATACGTCTCAGGGACTCTCGGGTCTTGCATTCTTCTTGGGTGGATTCGCAGACTTAGGAAGATCTGTAAACTCCGTACTTTCAGGAATAACCACAGATATTTCCACGGGTGCAAATTCGGGGGAATCAAATGAGGACTTCTCTTTCGGAATGCAGTTGGAGGCAAACGCACCTTTCGATTTGGTTGTTGAGTCGAGTCATGGCGATGGTTCTCTTGAGGCCCCTCCATGGGTCCATGGCGTATCATTCAGCGCAGCGCCATCAGGGATATCGGATGGCTTTCACCTAAGGACATGGATACCTGATTTGCCCCCAGTCGTGGATATGGCGGTCACTCGGTCGGTCGAGGGGGAATCTCAAGACTGGGAGGTCATGCTTGCTTTGGACGGCTGGATTCCCGCTCATAGTGAAATGATGATCCAAGCGAGAGGAATAAATGGGCAGGATCTTCTCATGACACTAAACGGGCTGGAAGTAGGGAAACCCACTGGAATGCTAGTGGACGCTACCTTCGAATTTGAGACAGTTGCTGGTATCACGGAGGTCTCCACTTCTGCACACTACTCAATGACTGAAAGGCTTGACTGGGCACACATTCTGCTGATCAACAGAGACGCTGGAAGCCGTACAGAGATAATGATTGACGAAATTCCCGAGGTTGTCGACATCACTGCAAGTCTAGGAACAGCCGTTTCTATAGACATGACAGTTCCTGACTTATACCTCAGAGAAGATGGCGTAGGGATCAACTCGATTATGATGCAGCAGATGCAGTGGTTAGACTCTGCGTGGTGGCCAGCTACAATCTTCCTAACCGATGTACCCGGATCAATCAATCTAACTACTGAGCCAGATACAAATTTTGACATAACCGAGAGCCTAGCATTCCAAGGAATACCAATTCTGGATTATCGTGCGTCTGGAGAGGGTATGTCACTTTATATCGAGGCCTTTGGAAGGGCAATCAATACCAAGGGAGACATAATCCTACTCGCAGAAGGAATGACTGATAGTCTGCAGATTAAGCCTGTAGAAGGATTTGGACTGAATATTCGCTCTGGGGGAGCAGGAGTAGAAACTATCTACATCAGGTCCAGTAATATTCCTACTACTCCCCCAGTGACCATGGAGGAAATGGAGGCACTTGGGGAGAACCTCAAGAGTGCCACAATACATATTCATGAGGTAGGTAGAATTTCATCTACCCTTCCCGGCTATCCAGTGATAGAGCTTTCAGAAGTACAAGGAGGTAGGATAATCATATCTGCGAGGGCAACCGCTGAGATTGCTGGACAGGAGTTCGATCTGAGGGGGGTTCTGTTAGACGCTCAGACTACCTCAGGAATTCCTACCGCGACCACCATTGGAATCAATGGCCTAGCCTCTGATCTTTCTATTCTGAACATGATCCCGGGATTTGAAGGGGAAACTCAGCACATCATGGTGGTGGAGCCAATCTCCTCGGGTATAATGACACTGCTTGCGACTTTCTTGGGAGGGAGCTAATGGGACTTCTTGAGAGACTTAGGTCAGTAGATGTTCCAGAGGAGACTCTGGAGGAGAAAACCGCTCACGACGCCTTAGAAATTATTGAGGATAAAATAAGTAAAATCTCTCCTTTCAGAGTTATTTTCGCTTCTATAACTGCGTTACTGGTGCTGTCTGCTTCAGTGATTGCCTTGGTTTGGTTGGTCCCTTATGACAGAGTATCTGTGGACGTAATCTACAAGCAAGCCGGATCTAGCCACATTGTTCTATCTGAGATAAACAACCAGGGTAGCAGGGCAATTGAATCCGTCTCACTAGATCTAGTATTCATTGATTCAGAAGATGTTGAAATACAAAGAACTCATTTTGAATCAGAAAGAATACCAGCTCATAAATCAGTTGCGGGAGATGAATTAGAGATGATAGTTAATGGAGAGTCTGTCTGGGAGAATTATACTATTGAGATTATACTGACTTACGACTACTACGGAGGAAGCATCTATGAGAAAAATACCATGGAAGTGGGGGAGTGGACTCTGGAACTATTCACTATGAGGCCTCCATTGCAAATTCTATGATAAACTGAGTTCATATTACCCATATGCTCAAAATGGTCAGGAGAGGGGGAGTTATGATGACTAAGCGCGCCGTAGTCCTCGTACTCACCGTCCTGCTGTTGTCATACCTGCCAGTATTGGGGGATGAAGACGCCTCAGGCACTCACCAGAAAGAGGATTTGAGTCCCATTATAGAGAGAGTAGAGATTTCTCCCGATTCCAATAGTATCCGTGAATTAGGAACTCCAGTTATCTCTGATGGTCCCGAGGAAACGAGACAAGAAATCGCCCACTCTACGATAGGGACATACACCGTGGAGGGATTGATCCCCAGCACTCACATGGATCATTCACTAGCTCTACCTAGGTCAGACCTAGCACTCGCCATTATAGATGGTCAGACTGGTCTTTGGGACTCTAGGATGGATATTCTCCAGATTGACGGACTATCGATTAGGTCCACGATACCTCCCTCGGGATACCTAATACAAGGTACACCCGAATCTCTGGAGACATTACAGGATCTAGAGTCAGTGGTAGCGATTCATGATGTCCCAAGCGGATTAATGGTTCATCAATCCTTGAGAAATCCACTCCCATCTCCCGATTTCATGATTGAAGTCATAGGCTGGAAAGGAGAAGATATGGTCAGAATGGAAGACCCAGGTCTAAACTTACAGAAGTCACTACTTTCGGTAATGGAATATTTGTCCAATCCATGGTCTCCAGAGAAAGGAGTTATCTGGGGGGGTACCTCTTTCGAAAATTTATCTAAGATAGTTTCAAATCCCTCAGTCTCGTATATTTCTCCGTTACCATTACTTATCCTACACAACGACCAATCACGAGTAAATATGGGAATCAATGCTGTGGAAAATGCCTTCATAACAGGTCTAAATGGAAGTGGGCAGATCGTGGCTGTAGGAGATTCCGGCTTGGATGGTGATCATGGAGATTTCACTGGTAGGCTATCAGGTGTTACCTCTGTAACTCCGGGAGACTCGTCCACGGCCGACTTAAGTGATGGGCATGGGACACATGTAGCGTGCACTGTCCTAGGCTCTGGATACAGAAGCAATGGGGGGTACCAGGGGGTGGCTCCTGAGGCCGACCTCTACTTCCAAGCAATGGAAGATGATGATTCTGGGGCTCTGTATAGCTATGGAATCAACTCCATGCTTAACTCTGCATATAACGCAGGGGCTAGGATACATACGAATAGTTGGGGCTCACAGAGTGGATTCGGCGGATACTCCACGCAATCAGAGGATGCAGATGATAGAACATCGACATGGGATCAGTATTGGTCTTACGATGGGATGACTGTGTTATTTGCTGCTGGCAACGAAAGGAACGACGGGGTCTCGTCCCCGGGTACCGCCAAGAACGTCATCACTGTTGGGGGTCATAAGAACAGGTACAGCGGGGCTCCAGATGAGATGTATTATTGGAGTAGCAGGGGTCCTACAGATGATGGTAGGATTAAGCCTGATATCGTCGCTCCGGGAGACTACGTCCGATCATGTAAATCCCAGGAGGCTACTTCTGCAGGCGGTACATGGTCCAATACTTGGTACATGGAATATAGTGGCACATCAATGGCAACCCCGGCCGCGGCTGGATCCTCCGCTCTTGTCATAGAGTATCTGACAGAAGTGATAGGAAGACAAGCCCCTCAGGGATCACTGGTCAAGGCCCTATTGATACTCGGGGCTAAGGATATGGGAACTCGTGATATCCCAAACAATGACGAGGGATGGGGAAGAGTAGACCTGGTAAATTCACTGATTCCAGACGGAGAAGTGGGTATATTCGTCGATGATAGATCTCGGATAAAGAGCGGACAAGTAATCGATTATACTTTCGATGTCAATACCGCAGGAAAGGAGTTCAAGGCAGTGCTGACTTGGTCTGACTATCCGGGTTCTTCAAGCTCATCCATCCAGCTTAGGAATGACTTGGACCTGGAGCTCATATCTCCCGATGGGGTTACTTACATGGGTAATGTTTTCACCAATGGGCGCTCTACCCAGGGAGGTTCAAAGGACTCGGTGAATAATGTAGAAGTCATAGCTCTAGACAGTACTTCACAAGGGATATGGACAATCAGAGTCAAGGATTCTCAGCATGGAGGCTCAAGAACTTGGCAACCATTCTCGATAGCTGTACGTGGACACAATGTCAATGACCTGAGTCCGGACCCAACATTCGTCCCAGACTCAATGAGTGTCTCTACTCCTATACCACAGGTGGGCGAGGAAGTACAGGTTTCAGTGTTG
>DALF01000068.1 GCA_002499345.1 Euryarchaeota archaeon UBA170
GAAACTGGATGATGGATTCAGGATGCTAGGCGATGGTAAGACTTGGAATGGATTCATCGGTGGGGCGTTTTTCAGTGGCCTTCTGACACTACTCGTACATCAATTGTGGGGAGGTAGGGAAACTGCGGATTCAAGGCCTTTCGTCGATCCCACTTTGTGGGCCACCCCTGATGACTGGTTTTGGGTGGGGAATGAGTGGGGTGCAGCCTTTGTGATGGGGTTTGTGCTGGGTACAGCTTGTATGACTGGGGACATGGTGGGATCTTTCTTCAAGAGGAGGAAGGGCCACAAGAGAGAGGGTAAAGAGAGCTCTCAAGCGCCTATCCTAGATACGATGACCTTCGCTGTTTCGATATTCATTGTTTCTTTCATACTTTTTGATGGCCAAATTATTACTAGTCCCGAATTAAGGGGCGAGATTATGGTTTTACTGCTGATCACTCCTTTGATTCACAGAAGTTTCAATATCATGGGGTTCAAACTCGGATTAAAGTCAGTTCCATATTGAAAACTGTGGAACAGTAGAGTTATGCCACGTGTACTGTGCGGTGAACCATGGCCATGATGCAAGTACTGATTGTTGGTTCGGGAGGTAGGGAGCACGCTTTAGCCATAGCACTCTCCCTGAGTCCTTCCGTCGGATCAATTCACGCGGCCCCCGGAAACGCAGGTACGGCTATGCTAGGGACCAATCATCAGGTCGATGTTTCAGATATCGATGGCTTGGTTTCACTAGCTCAGAATATTCACGCAGAATTAGTCATTGTAGGCCCTGAGGGGCCATTAGTAGCTGGAATTTCAGATAGATTGAGGGAAATTGGCATTCCCAGCTTCGGACCTGGCTCCGAGGGGGCTATGTTGGAGGGATCAAAGATACATGCAAAAGACATCATGAAGAAATTAGATATTCCAACAGGAGATGTCACTAAATTGGACAGATATTCCGATATCGGACTCTTTCTTAACTCCAATCCCCCGCCTTGGGTAATCAAAAGAGATGTCTTAGCGGCAGGAAAGGGAGTGGTAGTGACCTCCGAAATTGAAGTCGCGTCCAAATTTATTTACGATTCTGTAGAGGTCGATGGATTTGTAATCGTAGAAGAATTCCTCCAGGGGGAGGAAGCCTCCTTGCTGGTACTAATGGACGAATCAGGTTATGTCTGTCTTCCTCCAAGCCAAGACCACAAGCGAATTTTGAACGGAGACAAGGGCCCCAATACAGGCGGGATGGGCGCCTACGCCCCTGCTCCAGTGGTTACCCCATCGGTACATATGAGGGTATTAGACGAGATTGTGGAGCCTATGCACCATTATTTGAGAAACCAACAAGACCCATATCGAGGAGTCTTGTACGTCGGATTGATGATCGACTCTAACGGTGCCCCCAGTGTGGTGGAATACAATGTCAGGTTTGGGGATCCAGAAACTCAGGTAACACTGCCATTGGTTGAAGATGATTTGGGAGAAATACTCCTAGCCGCCGCAACAGGCAATCTAGCTAGTCTTTCTCCTTCATTTTCTGACTCTCATTCGGCAACTGTAGTTCTCGCCTCGCAGGGATATCCCGAATCCTCACAGACTGGTAGGGAAATTTTCGGAGCGGATTTGGAGATAGATGAGGGCACTTCGAGGGGCTATGTTAACTTTGCAGGAACCTCGATGGAGGAGGGCAGATTGATATCCAGCGGAGGCAGGGTACTAGCAGCTACTGGAATAGCTCCTAATCTGGCCCAAGCAGTTGACATCGCTTACCAGATTATCGACTCAATCTCACTAGAAGGGTCACATTTTAGGACCGATATAGGATATAGGGCCCTCTCTCCCAAGAAATAACTTTTTGATGATGTATTTCTCCTTACTCTCTGAGAACGGTTATAACAGATTGTAAAATCGCGACGTCGCTAGCCTTCAGGCTAAGCAGACGGTGAAACCAATGAACGTAAGAGAAGATGCGAAAGCAGACGGGAACTCCTTGAAGGAACTCGTGCCAGTTTCGGCCATATTGGTCGCTTTAGTGGCACTTTTCCTCGGGTCGGAGGCTTTAGCAAATGGAACAATGGAGAATGACGGGTACCTGCGAATCCTTGCCCTCCCAATGGCGGCCGCACTAGCGGCGTCCTTTGGAAGGGTCCTTTCTGTTGTGGAACTCGGAATACCAAGTCATTTCAAGACCGGGACCCTATCGATTCTTTTCGTAGCAGTCTCAGCCATTCCTGAGATTATCCCGGGAGTACTTGAAGTTGATACTCTCTTAACGTTCACATTCACATCCGTGGGCATAGCGACGATGGTGCTAGTCAATTCGAACAGGAGAGAGGAAGCGAATATGCTACTCGTCGCAGTAGTGGGGTTCTTTCTTTCCGCATCATTAGCCGCGTCCACCGATTTCGGCTCCGAATCATGGGCAGGCACAGAAGAGGAAATGATAGATGCCATCAGATCCTCCATGGCATCGATTCTATTTGCATTCTGGGCATCTTCAATTTCTCTTGGCTTGATCGTAGTTCTTGGGATGAGGGGGACTCTTGACAGAGCTGGAGAGGGGAGGCTCTTCTCAGCTATACCCTCATTCGATTTTGATAATAGGTCATCGAAGCAGTTAATGTCAATTTTAGCACTGGTTTTTGCAGTTCAATTTATCCCACTCCTCTGGCTATGCTCCATATCCGGTGAGACCATCGTAGTAGATGGAGAGACCATTTCAAACGCTCTTTCCAAGTACTCTGAACATCAGTATTTGGGGTCAGTATGGGCACTAATGACATGTTTAGTGATATTCGTCTGGGCTTTCTTCCGGTCCGAAAGATGGCAGGTCATGGCCGCGCTGATAGCTGTAAACTGGGTCCTCTATTCGGCAGCTAGGTTGGTTGAGATTGGTAATCCGCTGGGTATTGAGGTACTTCCAGCCAGTTCTGGAGACAGCACGTCCGCCGCTGCTTGGTTCTTCCTAATTTTCTGGTCAAACGTCGCCGCCTACATCCTTTCCATTAGGGGATACTTCGGAGATACAGCTCCCTTAAGGGAGCACAGCCCGATTAGAGCGTGGTGGAATGCCAACTATTACGGAATAATGATCTCCATGGCATTGTTTGTTTCGCTCGCAATTAGAGCTGGTTGGAACGTACTTCCGGCAATGAACGCCTCTGGTACGCAACTTTGGGATATGACAGGAGGATCAGATCCGTGGTACATGAAGAGAGTAATCGATTATGTAGTCGCAGAGAGGAGTCACTTCATCTTCGATTCTGATCGTTCATACCCCATGGGCGTCATCAATCCGAGGCCCCCTCTTTTCTCCTGGTCACTAGCTCTTGGAGGTCTGGGCCTAAACTGGCTCACTGATTCATCAGGTGACCAAATGGTTTGGTGGAGTGTTTCAGCAATGCCAGCAGTTTATGGGGCCTTGATTGTACTCCCACTAGCTGGAATTGCTAGGCGAGTACACAGCGATCTCGCTGGGGTCATCACTGCCTGGCTAATCGCTCTCATGCCGGGGCACATCGGTCACTCTACATTCGCACTTGCAGATCACGACTCCTTCGCACTACTGTTCATATCCATGGCATTCTACTTCTGGGTAAGGGCAGTCGAGGGCATTAGGGATGAGAGACTATTCGCTGAAACCAGCAGAAATCCGCTGTATCTGATAGCAGGAATGAGGGAAATGTGGTCGAGGAATCCAATGGTGATGTCCTGTGCCACATTATCCGGCATATCCTTCGCTACAGTGGCATTGGGATGGAAGGGATTCGTCTACGGGCCAGGAATCTTATTCTTGGCATTCTCCGTACAAGCCTTCCTCAATCTTTTCAGAGGGAGGGATAGTCTTCCAATAACCGCTGCTTCCCTACAGATGTTATTCACTTCTTTCATTATCCCGCTGCCTTTCTACATATGGCCAGGAATGGATCTACTATTCGACCCCAGTGGCTTCCAACCGATGTTCTACATAATCGGATTCACGTTTGCACTAGGATGGGTTACTTGCTCATTCAGAGACAAGCCATGGCTTCTGGTAGTAGCTAGCGGAACAGCTCTTTTCGGCGCTATTCTACTCACACTGTTTGTTCTTCAGGCTATCAATTTTTACAATGGCTGGGATATATTATTCACAGGAGGCTTCTACTTCTCCAAGAATAAAATATTTGGTACAATTGGTGAAGCCCAGGCTCCCAGTAGGGGGGTACTATTCGCTTCATACGGGCCTGTAGTCTCAATAATTGCTATATCCTGCGCTGTTTTCCTTATTTGGAGAGGTTCCAGAAAGAATCGTCAAAGTCATCTTCTTCTTGGAACTTGGACCATTGTCGCCGCTTACATGGCATGGAGTGCTGGCAGATTCATATTCAATGCAACTCCAGCTATGGCAGTTGTAGGGGGCCTAGGCATTGCTATGCTCTGGAACGCTGCAAACCCTGCTGATTTCCTCAAAGAATACCGTAGAGCAGGAATTGGTAACCCCTCGGCCAGAAGAAGATCTACTTTCACGGCATCTAGGAGGCACCCCGGCATACCAGCACTAATGATGGTCTTCCTCTTAGTGGCAAGCCAGCACGCCACCTATGGCATAGATTCGGGAATACCCCGCGGAGAAGAAGCCGCTACTGACGTCGATCAAGCAATCTACGAAATAGCCCCAGACTTCCTACGCTGGTCAATAGGGGATTTCTCCATACTTCAAGATGAGGAATACGATCCTGATTCAGGAATGCTAAGGTATATGGGAACTTTTGGTCCTGGATTTAATGGGGCAGACTGGAATACTGCTTACCAGTGGTTATCTGAACAGGACACTGATGTCGGTTTCAGTCAGAGGCCAGCGTTCGTCTCATGGTGGGACTATGGCTTCCAGGCCTTAACGCAAGGACAGCACCCGACCGTTGCCGATAACTTCCAGTCAGGGATACCACACAGTGGAGGGATGTTACTCTCCCAAGGTCAAGAAGATACTCTGGCAATGTTCATCACCACTCTCACTCAAGGTGACATGAGATCTAACTCAGGAGAAATGACCTCTGACTATCAGGAGGTATTGAGAGAGTACATGTCCCAAGAGCAGATGGACGAGTTCCAAATTATCATGTCTATCGGAGTAGGGGACTCCAATGTGGTCATTGAGAGGTCAATGCAAGTTGTTGCTAATGACGGATCAGTAGATCTGCTCAGAGGATTCCAACTGGATGAAAATGGAATCCCCTCCTCTGATGAATCCTGGTCTGTTTACTTTGATACAGAGCCATATGAGGAGGAGTCTAATGAATCATCGGCAAAGACTTCCTTTGATGAGGCAAGAGGAAGGGCGAGCGAATACAAAGAAGAAACCACCCACTACATGATTGGTAACTATAGATACACCAACGACCTCATCGAAGATTTCGATGACGTATCAACCGGGCTCCACAGGCAGAACTCTAAACTAGCCATGGCCAGAGCCTTCCTTGTCCAGGCATTCAGCATGGAAGAGCTGGTTGACCTATATCACCAGATAACATCTGAGGTCTTCTATGAAGTGCAAGATTACGAGGCCGGACTTGGAGAGACTACCGAGAGAAATAATGACATCAGATACTTCGCGGTAGATAACAGACTTTACCCATTGGGCGGCTCTTACTATGGTGATTACAACTATCATAGAGGGCAAACCACCGGAATCTTCCATGCGCCAACCGGATTATCGGGACTAGATCTTGATGACTATATTTCTACTCTGTACCAGACACAGAGAGGAGTAGACGGACCAATCATTCTCAGGACCTCTGATGAATATGAGCAGGAATATCTCAATGACATCGTCAGGCAGCAATCGGGAGCGGCGGCTGACGCCAGTGAAATGATACAGATGGTGGATATTGATTACAACCATCAAGACGCTTTCTTCGATACAATGGTGGCTAGAACGTATGTCGGATACGGATCTTCATCACTGGGACTTCCCGGAGATGCGGCCCAGCCAGCACCGCACTTCTACATGTACGGGACGCCAGGCTCCTATCTCGAACCAGGCATTCCTCTTCCGGGTGCAATGATGAATCACATGGTTTTAGCGAATTGGTACGAGCTTCCTTGCGAAATTAACCAAGACGGAGATAAGATCGATGAGAATTGCAACGACCCATCAATCGGTTCAGCAAACACTCAAGTCAAGATTCTGAAATACTACAGCGGGGCCACACTTTCCGGTACTGTGGAACTTGAAGGGATCGGACCAGTCCCCAATGCTAGACTCCTTATCGAAAGAGATGCTTTCAGTGGAGAAGAATCGCCCAATGAGGAAGGATTAGTGGAAGATAGGGATTCTAGGACATACTGGATACCAATTGGAACCACCGATGCCGATGAAGACGGAATCTTCGAATTCTCCGTTCCAGCAGGAAAAATCAGAGTTACCGCATTCTTCGGTGAGCCCAATCTGGAGGCGGCTAGATCAACAATGATGAGCGGCACTTACAGCATGACTGAAATTTTAACAGAAGAGAACGCAGAATCAAGGGATATTAATCCGGTTACAGGAATTCTGGGTAACGTTTCAGGGTCCACTTGGTTAACGGAAGAGATTGTGAATGTCTCAGGTTCCGACGGCCATTCTAATGGCGAGGCAATAATCGAAATCGCGCTATCCGTCGAATCAGCTCAAGCCACTGGACAGTTAGTTTGGGCTTCCACGGAAGAGTTTGATGGAACAGCAATCACGGGGTCGACAGTTGAACTTGTCCCACAATGGGACGAGATCAATACCTCTCCTTACTATGCATCTACCTCAGATGGAGAGGTATCCGGAGAGGGACTATCATTCAACGGAATCGGCGAGGTCCAATTCACGGGCCAGGGGACCGTTCAGACAACATCAATCTCCACAATCACGGATTTCACCGGTAATTATACTCAGGAGATTAAGCACAATCACACTCTTGTTGGAGACGGTCTGTTCGTAGGAAAAGGTATCCTAAGAGGTACAATCAATTTCAATTCGGCCGAAGATACGCAGGTAATGGTTTGTGGTGAAAACGATACTATGCCAGAAAATGCATCCTACTGTGAGAATACATCGGGGGACTTCTTGATTGATGGTTCTGTGAATGCCACTGGAAGGTTCACTTCTAACGGATCCACAGAATTTACCCAGATGCTCAGCCACTCTTCATTAGTTGGATCGGGAATCTTCGAGACTGATACCTCCGAGGAATTGGATCACTATGGCACTATCAATGGAACTGGAAAATTCACTGGTGATGGAATATTCGGAGGACCCATGGTCCAAGCGGGAACATTCCACCTAAGGGACATGATTCCAGGAATCTACTCAGTAACAGCAATTCTCGATGATGGTACTCGTGTTAATCTGGATGACTCCTTCACAGTCCCAACCCCCATAAATCAAGTACAGAAGATTGACATTCAAGGTAGTGTAATCAGCGGGAAGCTAATCTATGAGTCAGGGGATATAGTTGATGGCTATGCGGCTCTACTGGATGAGACTTCCGAGTATGCCAACGCAACAGAAGACTGTGCTGTCTACGGCCATCTTCCTTGCAGGATGTACCCCGATGACCGCGGAGACTATGGTTTCGGGCCTCTGCCACCGGGCAATTATTCTGTAGCAATAGACGTTGACAATGATGGATTTTTCGAAATTATGGAAGAATTCCCATTCGATTCAGATATTTATGCAAATGTAGCGGTTCCATCTCCGGTTCCAGAAATGTTTGATCTCCAGTTCGAGATGATAAACGAAGGTTCTAACGTACCAGATCTGGATATTTTGTTCTCACAGTTAGAGGTAGATTCCATGCCTGTTAGTGCAGTATATTCCATTGAAGCTGGACAATATCAAGTTGAGCTGACACAGGGCGAATGGATAGTAGAATACGCACTATCGGATTCCAAGCAGATATGGGAGGAATTCGAAATTTCATCCGATATGAATGTGCAATTCGAATTCGTCACTAGTGTGGAAGTCTCTGGGACTGTTTACTACGAAGAGAACTCCTCGGCAATATTCAATCCTGATGAAGGAAAAGTGATAGGAGCCGATACTCTCATCAATTTCGACTGGGATGGATTCTCGACAACCGCCACCACAAACGAATCTGGGCATTTTATTGTAACTCTCCCCGAAGGAGCAACAGTAGATGCAACGGTCGAGGGCCTAATCGCTGGATTGGTTAACGGCACCAAGTTCACAGTCTCTTCCGGAATGGAAGAAATTGTAATGGTAGCGACACCGGGAACGACTGTTTTCGGACTAGTAAGCGTATCAAGGGCAAATAACTTCTACACCTCTGAATTAGTAGGTTGGGAACAGCTGACCGTATCCGCTCAGAATGATGACTATGACGTAACCTGGAGAAAAACAGTTGATGATCTTGGAAAGTTCCAGATGATTCTGCCCAACGGAGAATGGACGTTTGAAGTAATCGGCTCCGATTTCGACGTTTCGCCCGCTACTAAGGCCATAGATGCTGAAAATTTCTCGGTGGAGATGATTCTCTCCCCTCCAAATGGGACGCTCTCTATTGAGATGTTCATGGATAATTCAGGAGATCTAAACGCATCCAACGGAACACCTGTTTCGTATGGTTTCGAGATCATCCCATCCTCTCAAGCAGGCATGGGCAAGAACATAACATATGATGCCCTCGAATGGTCCAGAGAGGGACTAGCAGAAGTTTCACTAGAACCAGGTTCGTACAGCGTGTCAGTGTCCATTTCTGATGCCACAGAAGGGGATCTATTCGGAACCATGCTATCTTCGCAGATATTACCTTTTGATATCGCACTACAGGGAGGAACTGTCGATAGGATAGCCGCATTCCTGCCGGAGTGGAGAGTTAGCATCTCGCTAACAAATCAATTCGGAGGCATTCTCTCAGGCCAAGAATTCAAGCTCATCAATACAGAAACTGGCTGGACACAGACTCACATAACAGACTCCAATGGCAGTTGGTCCGATCATATATCACAGGGCGATTGGATTTTGAACGTAGAATCTCTTACTAACAGCGAGGGAGCTACGGAAACACTGAGGGCACATATTGTATCCTCGTCAGAAAACGCATCAGCCGATTTATCATACGCGACGATTGAAGTGTCGGCACTGACAGTAAGTCTTACTGATGGGCAGGGCTCCCCCCTAGTAGGCAAGAATATTGTTGCTGTATCTGAAGACGGCCTAGGCGAAGTTGAACTTACTTCTACGAATGCTTCAGGGATTTCAGAAGTACAGCTATTCCCAGGAAGTTGGACTATGTCCATGGAAACCGAGCAGGATGGCATCAAGTGGATTCTAGGGCCATCTAATGTATTGCTCTCTTCCGGGGAAAACGGGCAGTTCAATTTCACCGCTGACAGATTTGCAGAGGTCAGTGGCAATGTCTTCTGGGACTTGAACGATAACGGTGTTTACAACATCGGAGAGGGAATAGACAATGCCAGTGTACAAATCTCCGATATTGACTGCGACAACGTTGTGGAATCAGATCAAATATCATTCCTCACTGACTCTTCAGGATATTACTCAGATTACCTGACTATTGATTCAAATTACTGCTTAGAAGTATCTGCAGAAGGATTCGAAAGTACGTCACAGGATATCGAGCTAGGAAACTCCTCTATTGTACTGGACTCAGTAATGCTAGCTGAACTAGTTCAAGTCGGTGGTCAAATTTCGTATATCGACGCGGACCAATTCTCGTTAATATCCGACACAGTAATTCTAGAACTCATACCAACATCCGATTATATCAGAGACAGAATCTCTCCAGAAAAGACAATTGTAGACGGCGAGTGGAATGGTAACTGGACGGCCACGGTTGAACCAGGAGACTGGATAATCAGGGCCACATCGGAAGAACACGGATTGGTGGCTATGTCCCTGGTAAGTGCCGAGGTAATACAAGGAGGCTACTCTGATATGGATTTAGTTACGGGTGGATGGGCGCTCATAGAAACACAATGGTTGGATTATGAAGGAGTTTCGATGACCTTGTCAGATGTAGAGGACTCCGAGCTAAACATCAACATGGGAGCTGGGATTTCTTGGATTGCCAATCTCGATGAAGAAGGATCCACCAGGATACTCCTGCCAGGGGGCGTCATTGATGTCTCCAGTGAATTCACCACTCTCCAAAGAGGACTAAACATGACATATTCAGGAGGTCAGGCAATCGGTGTAGAAGCCAGTCAAGAGACTCCAGTCATTACCGTCTCCCATTCTAGAATACCCTTCAGAGAACTTACATTGGCCGTAATCGAGGGAACTGGAGGGGATGCTAATCACGATGGAGGGATTACCGACCTACTCGTCACCAAAAACAATGAGTCAATGGGATTCAATCCTGTAGAATTCGTACTCTCTGCTGATTACCTGGGTCACGAGCCACTTGATACATTTGCCGCTCAGGCTACTGTGCCGGGAACAGATGGGTCAGAATGGCAAGTCGAATTCCATAATGGATCAGGGGTGTGGAACTCTTCCATGTCCTTTGAATTGGGATTGGACAATGCACTCACTACATCCGACCTACACGTTAGGGTCACGCCTCCAAACCAATCAGTCGCGCACTCTCTGACTCAGGGACACTCAATTATCCTCAGCTTCTACACATCGGATGGATATTCTGAAGAAATCAATGTAAAGGTCAGAATTCCACAAATCCATGATTTCTCATTAGTTTCACTAGACTCTGTTTATGGCGTTTCACCAGGCGAGGAGATACAGATTCCCCTAGAAATTAGAAACACGGGTAACGGGGACGAAAGATACGAGTTTGATTATGATGACTCAGAATTACCCGAGGGCTGGGAGAGAACTGGATCTACTTCCCACACTGTACCTCCGTTCACTACCACTACCCATAGCATCAACGTGGTCGCCCCAGAGAATGCAACAGGGGAGTACACAGTTTACGCCACAGTTACAGACAAGGCAGGGAATTCCTATCCAGAGATAGAAATCAACGTAGCGATATCCAACCCAGTAGTTTCAATAACCTCTCAGGAACTTCTCACCGGGGGGGATAATGCAGTTTCCAATAGAGTCAACTCTTTCGTTGTCACTATTGCTAATGACGGGCTCGTTGACGCTATTGATGTTGAGCTAAATGCCACACTATGTACTGATTTGATATGTACAAATGAGGTAATCATGGATACGGCGATCGGAGATGTACCCGCAAACTCAGTAGTGAACTTCGATATAGCGCTCGATCTTGATGGAATCAATCCAGGTAATTACTACCTAAACCTAGAAATCAATGAGTCTTCAGTAGATGGAGAAGTAGTTCCATTCGAGCCCAATCAGGGAGGGAGTGTTAATCTGGTGGTATCTTCACCTGCAGTGGAATCAGACTCCAGCTGGATTGGCTACATCCTGGGGGCACTGATAATAGCCGCACTGGCAATGCTTACCAGACCACGCTCAAGAAGGCCCAATGCACCTTTCTGAACACACTGATATTTATGTGGAAGTTAGTGTGAGGCTAATTAATGCCAGTCATTGATAGGCTTGAGCTCATGCCTGAGCCCGAAGATCCTAGGATACTCACAACCGTGGACCCAAGGGCCCCTGGTTATCCAGGCTCTGCCTACGGGATAACCGATGAAGAGGCTAGAAGGCTTCGCTGGCCACTAGATCCCTTAAAGGAAGCACTATGGCCATGGGGTGCGGTATTTTTCTCCATCGGGACAGTGGCACTACTGTTAGCATGGCCCTTCGTTGACTCTTACTTGACCCCGCTTCTTCCAGATTCTGAGTGGGCATACGAGACCACGGGAATCAGAGAGCTTCAGCAAGAGGGACTCACAGGCGAGGGAGTGTCGGTTTGTATTGTTGATACGGGCATGGATATACTCCATCCGGATCTTTCTGGGATAAATATAGTAGGATTCAGAGACTTTTTCGATGAGGGCAATCAGGACATTAAAGATATAGGTTCTGAATATCACGGAACAATGATGACTGGAATATTAGCTTCCAACGGCACTTTCTTAGGAGCGGCCCCTGAAGCTTCTATTTCCATAGCACTGGCTTTGGGGCCAGAAGGGTCGTCCGGTCAGCAAGATAGGGTCTCACTTGCAATTAGGTGGTGTAGAATCACTCAAGAGGCAGATATAATTAGCCTCAGTCTAGGCTCTGATCCTGGCCAAGGGATGGCTATCGAAACCGAGACTGTCACAGCGGTACAGGAGGCATTGGATGAAGGGATTTTCGTCATCGCCGCCGCAGGAAATACCGGTGCAGACTCCTCGGATGTGTCCGTCCCGGCCAATATCGAGGGCGTGATAGCTGTAGGGGCTCAAAGAAGTTCAGGGAACATCTGGTCAGACAGCGCCTCAGGTTCAGATGTTGACCCGTATACGGGGCAGACTAGGGAGTACCCTCATCAGAAACCCGAAATTATAGCTCCCGGAGTGAATATATTTTCCACCGCATCCACTGAACTGGATCCTCCCTATGCATATTCTTCAGGTACCAGTGACTCTACCGTTTTTGTAACCGGTGCCCTAGCCCTTATTCTGGAGCAATTCGGAGATGAGATTGCAGGCGAAGATGGAAAAATAGATTCCGAAGAGATGGAGATGGTCAAGAGGGCACTAGCTAATTCAGCAAATCAAGAACCAACTTCGGAGGGAAATCATAGCTCTAGATCGGGATATGGGTCACTGAATGCCGTGGAATGGGCAAATCAACTCTCCTTTCAACTAAATATTGGCCTTCAGCAATAGTCTAACATCCAATTAGAAAATTATGATCTCCAAAGCCACAGCAATCTTGTTTCCTCTAGTATTATATCCGCTCCCGATACCCCATGGCTATGGCCCGCAGAGATAGATTGAGCTCGACTATTCTGGTAATGTTGATGCTAACTAGCGTTTTCGTCGCTTTAGTCGGCCCCGCATCTCCTGTAGCGGCTTCAAACGAAACTACATCAGGTACGATTACAGGTACTGAATACTGGCAAGGAAATCATGTACTCACTGGAGATGTAGTGATCTCTTCGGGGGCCAAATTGGTCATCCAGCCAAGTACTAATGTGGTTTTCCCAAATGGTACGCATTTGGATGCCAGAGGGAGTTTGTGCATTGGGGTGTCTTCATGTGGGGCCAGTGGCAATGCCAACTCTGCCCAGAGGATAACGTTCAGCTGGGAAGAGCCTGAGAATTCTAGTGCTCAAGGCGAATGCAATGGAATCTCACAAGGGCAGTTCGAAATCACGATCACTGACCCATCATGCTACGAGGGACTCATCATCAGGGATTCGATAGACTTGTCACAGTCTGGAATCAGGCACACTACTCTCGATGGAGCATGGGGAATTCCACATTTCGTAGATAATCAAAATGGATTCAAGTATGCGGCTTTAGTATTGGATGGAGCTAGCCCAACACTAACGGAAATGGAATTCATCGATATCAACTCCAGCAGTGTTCTGACCACTGGTCTCGCCCAGCCGGAGTTCATCGGAGGGCAATACATCGTGGGCAATGATGACGAGAGCGGTGTCGACGGACCTGCAGTTCAGATTTACAGTTCTGGAACGCCAATTACTCCATTGGTCATGTCCTCTCCAGATCTTGTGGGTTCCGATAACGGCTGCGGGAACAATGCAGGGGGGAAACCCACAGTATGGGTAGAAGATGCATTCATAGAAATCGATGATGCAGAGATAGGAGTGGGGGACTATGGGATCTCACTAAGGTACTCTTCAGGTTCAGTCACTAATTCGGAGATTTCCGTCAACTGTAACGGAATTGATATCTACAGCCTAAAGAGCGTGGGACAGGTCGACTACTACAATACAATTACTGGAAACGAGATTGTTACGGCTGATAAAACTCCCATCACTGTATACGGCGGTGCACACGCTTTCATCAGGGACAATGAACTGTCTGGTGCCGAAAGCGGGAGCGGAATTGCTGTTTTCTCAAGCTATGCTGAGATTACCAATAATGACATTGGCCCAATAG
>DALF01000059.1:0-6439 GCA_002499345.1 Euryarchaeota archaeon UBA170
TCCATTGATGGCAATCAATCTGGACTCCCCTCGAATTTCGGTTATTCTGGTGCGAGAAACAGCATCAGGATGTCCACAGGACTCTACGCGCCCCCGGGGGAGGTCATCTCAGTTTCAGTTAGTCCGGAAGCTTCCGAGTTGGGGTTCTGGATACTGATTGGCGCACACACAGATGGCCTCTGGGGAAAGGACGTGATCAAGAGGCACTCTAAGATTCACAGGTACTGGTGGATAGACAACACAACCGCATCACTCGCATGCGATGACTCAGGTGTCTGTACTCCCTCAGCAGAGGTAGGAAATGCATTCGGTGGGCCAATTTATGTTGCTATACCTGCCGGATCGGAATTTGGAGAATTCGATGTCACCATATCCGGCGCAGTAAGGGCCCCAATGTTCGTCCTCAATGAGACATCAGACTTTGAGTGGATATACTCGGAGAGGGATAATCCCGCTCCTTGGACGGAGTTGGTTTCCAATAATTTCATAATGACAGTTCCTAGTCATGAGATAAGGGAATTGTACAACGCAGCCGCTCTAATGGAATGGTGGGATGAAGCCCTCTCAATGGAACACGAGCTGTATGGTTATGAGCCTTGGCCGAGGGTAGAGAGAGCGGTTTTTGATGTTCAGATCTCCGCTGGGTGGATGCACTCGGGATACCCCTTCATGGCGCATGACCTAAGTGTAGAAGATGTGGTCAACCTCTCATATATGGCTGAGAACGGCGATTGGGGGATGTTCCATGAGTTGGGACACAACCACCAATGGATGCCATCCACTCTTCCGGGGACCACAGAAACTGGCTGTAACTTCGCCAGTGTTTACCTGATGGAGGAACTGGTCGGTATCGAAGGCCACAGCGCAGTTGATCCCGAACAGAGAGCAATTAGGATGAATTCATACTTCAATGATGGTTCGAATATTTCCAACTGGTCTGTATGGACAGCCTTAGATACCTATATCCTGATCAAGGAGGAATGGGATTGGGGCCCAATAACCGAGGCATTGACAGTGTACTACACACTCTCCCCAGCCGAGGTTCCGTCTACTGATGACGAGGAGTTCAACGCATGGGTATTGCATCTCTCCAATGCTACTGGCTACAACTTAGCCCCCTATCACGCAGCTTGGGGGTTCCCACTAACTCAGGATACTCACGAGTCTCTCGCTCACCTCCCAGTATGGGTAGATGACCCCCTCAGGGAGGAGTTCTTTGTTTATGATGCCATAATTCGCAATATATCATCACCCGATCCCTCAGGGGCTACATCCACCACAATTTCCTGGGAGACATATGACAATGGGACAAATACGAACCTCACTTTCTATTATGGTATGGCGGATATGGGAAATCAGACATCCGGTTGGAGCGACAGTATCGGCTTCGGCGGCGCATCCGTTGGAAACCACTCACAAACAGTTTCAGGATTGACATGTTGTGGAACAACATACCACGGTAGAATTCAGGCCACAAACGAGGAAGGATCAGTCTGGTTCGGACCAATTTCATGGTCCACAGACTACCTCGTCGACTGACTCAGTTTCCGTAGTAATCCCTCTAGAGAGATTTCAGGGATTAACTCTTGGTGTGCCTTTGCCAAGGGAATCCAAATCAATGTGTGGCCGATAGTAACCGCGAAAGCAGGAACTAGTTCCAATCGCGGCTCTCCTTGCATTGCATAAGCGATAAGCCCCAAAACGGCGAAATGTGCGACATAAACTGTCAGAGTTATCTTTCCAAGCGGTTCGAGGAAGGACAGTCTATCGCCTCCAAAAGGCTCGCCACCGGAGCTTTCCTCACCTTCCAAAATTCTATGCGCTAGAAGCGCGAAGAAACCCGAAACTACCAGAAAGGCAGAACTTGCAGGAAAGAAAGTCAGAACTGCATCTCCCTCAGTCAGTGCCCAAGGGACTTCCTGCCTCACGGAAATCAAGAAGGTAATGATGGTCGATACCAAGCCAATGGTGATGATTCGTTCTCTAGTTCTAGGACTGTCAGATAGATCGTATACCAGAGTCCCTAGGAGAACGTAGAACATCCAAGGAACGGCAGGATATGTCCCATTCCAAAGAAGTCTCGATAGCCATTCTGACATGCCGTCAGAGGCTACTCTATCCCACCAAGACCAATCAGTACCCAAGGTATCCCCTCCTATTAGCAAGGGGGATGAAATCATCACCAGCATCAAAAATATCCTGATTTCCATCCCAAGTCTAACTAGTACAGGTGCCAGAAGTGCAGCCATTGCAAGCAGGGTTAGTACTCCCGGGGTATGTACTTCGAATCTACCTCCTCTGTCTGCATTCAGCAACAGGTTAACCAAAAGCTGGCACGACACCAGTAATGCCACTCGGGGAGCCATCCATGATGCCCAGTCATTCACACGGGCATGGCCGCTCATCATCCTTCTAGAGGCACTCATGTATATTCCCCATCCTGAAATCATCACGAATAGTGGGGCGGCCATTCCTCCAAAGGCTGCGGCAACGAAGGCCGCAGGGTCTCCTACTGACATGCCGGCCGGTGGGATAATGGCAGCAGTATGGACTTCCACCATGCATAAGACCGCTATCGCCCTGATCCTATCGATATGTGAGAGCCTCATCTGATAACCCCAACAATTCTTGAAATTGTTTCTGGCTCAGAATCAGAAAATGAGTAAGCAGACTCCAACCTCTCCAGAATAGGGGCAATATCTCCCCCTTCCCTCCTAGGAGGTGCCGTTCTACTGGAAGGCCAGAGGATAAGGGATAGTAGCACGAGTAGGGAAAAACCCCACCTGTCTGCCTGCATGGCACTCCGTTCACACAGAGGGGTTCAAACCCTTCGTGCCAAACACTAGGAACTCTGAGAAATCACTCGTCTTGATTCTCTATCAGGGACTCTCCATCTTCGTCCTTCATCACTAGTCCGCCGTATGCTATCAGTCCAATTCCGATAACATAGAACATTGCCTGTGCCACAGAAATCACGAGCAGGATACCACCGACGCTACCACCGAAGTTGGTCCATCCAAAAGGTCCCATGTTATCTGTTACCTGGGCATTGAAGTCAGAAGCATCCTCATCAGCAATCTCGCTGTAGGTGTGAATCTCGAATACTGGCATGGTATCTTCTCCAATGACGGGGTCCGAAGAGCCAGTTCCTCTCATATCTAGGTGGAAAGTAACCTTCACTTTCCCATACATCACGGCATTAGAGATCGGCTCGACCTTCATGTCTATATCAGCCCCAAGGTATACCGGTAATGCCCCAGGTAGGGCATCTACCCAATTTGAGGCGCCAAGAATCTTGCCCTGAATCTGGGTCTGAGCAGGATCGAGGCTCACAGTATGGTCAACCATTGGAATTCCTTTGAATGTGGTCTCTTCCCCTACTACTGATGATGCTATTGCATAACCAGCGACATTCACCATGAATGACTCACTGGGGCTAGCCAGAGGGGCAGAAACTCCTCCAATTGTTCCCATGAGGGAGGTATCTGAGTTGCCAGCATGGCCTGTAAGGAGTCCTAGTGAGGCATCTTCTCTGTGAGGGGCCCTCCAAGTCAGGTGCTCGGTCATCCCATATATCTGGCCATCTTCGCAAGGAAGATCATACCCGATGAAGACCCCATCCGAGCCGTAGTCATAGTCGCACAGACCATCGCCATCTGAGTTCATGTACCCTTGGGCCAGTCTCTGCCCCTTGGTCTCGCCAGCTGTACTCATCTTGTAAACCGAGAAGTCACCAGTTCCGATTCCATCAGAACCGTAGAACGTCAGATTTGTCTCCAAGCTGACCCATGGGAAGAAGCCGAAAGAAGCGCTTGCGGCATCACTGAAGCCGAACAGCCAGTGTGTAATAGGCATCGAGTAATATTCAGTGTTTCCACTGAGGAATGTAATCAGGACGGGCATCACGACCTCAAAGACGAAATCCCCAACCCACGACCTTAGGGCGGCCGCTGAGTCCTCATCAATATCGTATAGATTTGCGACGTACGCATCATCCCAGACGGACTGAACCCCATTCTCATCGGGAAGTGACATTCCAGCTAGCTCGCCATACACGAACTCTCTTGAGAAAGTAGTCTTCAGTCCAATGTTCTCATCATTTAGGATGAAGTCAGCCTTCTCAGCGGATAGTGCCGCCATCCCGACATAATCTCCGATATTCAGTCCCACCTCGATATAGGTTCCAGCTAGCGGGTCTAGGCCCCCGAAAGCACCCATCCACCACTCCCCAGCGGTCAGGGTACCCTGTCCTCCTAAGAGAATATTCTCGAACTCAGTCGGCGATCCTAGTAGGCCCAAACCGACCCATGTCTCTGCATAGCCAGCAATGTCTACTACCGTAAGTAGTCCGACGTTGTATGTCTCCATTGCGGTGAAGTAGTCCCCGCTCTGAAGTGGAAGTAGGAGTCCTACGACCATCCCTGGAAGAGTAACCCCAGAGAGTGTGAACGTCCCCAGCAGTCCGTTGAAATCATCGAAAAGAAGGAATTCTAGTGTATCTGGGTTGATTATATTGACTCCGCTTACCTCTTGGAACCTCTCTCTTAGTTGAGGCGTCTCATTGTTTATCTCGTCGCCCCCTCCTCTAGCCAGGAAAGTGTTGGCGGCCAAGGCATAGACCCCTAGGTCAATTGCCGATAGTTCTGGCTCGCTCCTATCTCCATATCCGTATAGGGCGGCTCTTGTCTGAGTAACTTCTCCGCCATCAGGAGCCCCCATTCCAGCCACAATGACTGGGCCTATGTCACAGGTTAGCGCGATGCAAGTATCCGGATTGGATGGATCAACTGCATCGTACATCACTGACTGCTCAAGATTTTGGAAAGCCGAGGCCATGTCATTAGATCCTCCAGCTGCAAGATATGCGCCAGCTAGAGCCGCATCCCCAGTCACGGTATCTGTCATCATTGCGCTGATGTCATCGGATGCCCATATGCTAGGGGCCCTGTTGGAGAGGTCGAACTCGATCATCTGTGCCGCGAACATGCCCTGGGCGAAAATCTCAAGATACTCGATACCGGTATTCATTCCAGCGACTCTCTGGGTGTTCCAAAGAATATTCACTTGATTTGTGAGGGTATCTCCCGATACGGAAGCGTGCTCAACGCCTTCATCATCCATCCAAGTACAGTTCTCACACCACTCGTAAATCTCGTACCCAGTGTATGTTACCGTGTCATCTTCGTAATCGAAGTTCAGTACCTCTCGTGTGGTGTTTTCGTAGTAGATGAAAGGCCCAATCATCTCATACTCAGGATCTGTTCCGTTAGCTTGCACGTCTTCAAGGTTTGAAATAGAGTTAGCAAAGTATGCCTTTTCAGACGAGACATTTAGCCAAGCGTCATCATAGTCATAGGTATAGTCTTGATTCCCATCCTCGTCCAGACCGTCCATTCCATCAGAAACAGCGCCTTCTACAGTACTCTCAATTTGCCCATCGACAAAACCAGTAACTATCAGTCCTAAATTAACCAGCAAGAGCAGAACCCCTATCCCAATTGCCATTGTCCTTTTGTCCGTCATTTTCGCCACACTCCCTCCTCGGGAGTCAAGTAGTAGACATAAGGGTTACAGTGGCCGAATTTTCCTATGAAGCCGATATTTTGAAGTAATTACCTACATGAATCCGAAGCTATCGAAGGTTTGCGAGATGTGCAAGGCATATGGGAACTGACAAGAACCCCATGGGAGGCGCTCGACACTTGATGTCCCATTCACTAACTAGCAGGGTTTTCTTCGGCAAGGTTCTTGACTCCATGGCCGGCCACAGGAGACAGGACCCGTAGCTCAGTTGGTTAGAGCGCTCGGCTCATAACCGAGTGGTCATCGGTTCAAATCCGGTCGGGTCCACCACTCTTACCCAACCCTTCGATTACGCCATTTTTGTATGCGCCGGGGGCGAAGTCTAAAATACGGTCTTGAAGGCCACTAAGCTGATGTCAAGCCGAAGCTCTGTGAGGACTAGCATGTTGATTCTCATAGTGTACTTCTTGAGTACGTGGTCAGGGGCCGCGGCAGTACATGCCCAAACTAACCCTACCCCGGACATCACATTGACCTGTGATAACCCTCAGCCAATTGAGGTATATCCCGGTGCTACAAGGACTTCAATAGTGTACTGTACGCTTCAAAATCCAACTGTCCACAGTGAGAAAGTAGACCTACAGATTCAGTCTGGTGCACTGATTTCTGCTGGTCCAGCTTCCATGTCAGTAGGCTCAGGGGCGGATGTAAGCTTCCAGGTCATACTCAGGGCAGATTTGAGGATGCCCGAGGGTCAGCACCAGATATCCATTACTGCTCAAGTTGTTCAAGCAGATGGGATAACATGGCCAAACGGTGCGCCAACTACGTACAAGGTCTTGGCTGTAATCAAGCAATTCAGTAGGCTGAGAGTTGCATCCGACTCCGCATTCATGCAACTACGGCCAAAGGTTGA
>DALF01000059.1:6765-8487 GCA_002499345.1 Euryarchaeota archaeon UBA170
GTCATGATGTCTTTCGATGTCTACAATGATGGTAATGCCATGGATAGATTCAATGTCGAAATCGTAAATTATGACGAGCTAAACGATGAGGGATTCCAGATCAGCCTCCCTCTAGTTTCTGTAGAAATAGAGTCATCTGCTCCTGCTGAAAAGGTAAGGGTCCAGATCCGAACCCCAAAGAATCAAGGATGGACTGATAAATTCTTTAATTTGCAATTCAAGGCAACATCTGAGTATTCTGTACGTACTGAAGGCATACCTAATTACATGGTCCAGTCGATGACGATATACATCCGTGGAGTCTACCTTCCAGGTTTCGAAATGCTTGGATCGATGATGATGACCGCACTAGCCGCGGCCGCAATCGTTGGAGGAAGGAGAGATGAAGAGATTCTAGAAGTGAGTGAAGACGGAACTTTAACCCCTCTAGATTCTAGGATATTCTGAAGTATTATCATTTTCTAAGCCCCCATTCGGCAACGGGTTGATAACGGGTACTCCTCCCTTTATTGTCAGAGGTATTGCGATGAGTGGCGGCGGACTGTTGGAGAAGGCTATGGGACAGCAGATGTCACCTGATGGTGAGTCGATGGTTGATGAGGTAGTGGCAGAGGCACTACCACAGTCCATGGCGACTCCAAAACTAGAATTCCCAATATCCGTTAAGCTAGGTGCCGGAATCGGACTAATCGCCTTTTTGTTAATGTGGTTCTTGGACAGTTACACTCTCCAGGATTTCGTCGACCCGATTCCATTCGGATTAATTCCAGTTATCATGTTCGGAGGTTCATTCTACTTGGTCTGGAGCGGCATGGGTAAGCAGAAGACCGTGGTCCTAGTGGTATGCTACCTATTGATGGCAGGGGTCCCATATATCGCTGGAATGTCTTTCTCGGAATCAATCACCATATCGGAGAGCGAGCTTTCTGATGATTCCTCAGAAATCACTCTAACCATTCGTGGCTCGTCCCCCGCAAGTAATGCAGACGTTTCTATCGTGTACGATGGGTCGCTGGTCTATGAAGAAACAGTCGCGTTCTCGATGGACAGAAAAGACGGGATAGGGGATTATGGTGAAATTACCCTCTCGGTTTCAGATTGGTACTCTGGAAACTCTGGCCCAAATAACGATTACACCGTAACTGTATCAGTAGGTTCCAGCGAATCCTCGTTCCTTCTCCAGTCTCTACATCTTCAGAGGACTGTAAATGACGTTAAGAGCGCCACAGCGGCCTCTATCGGAGAAGGTGCAGACTGCGATAGCTCGAAAGACTCATGCGTAGTTGGCGTGGGACTAACTGCATGGGCAGGATTAGACGCATTGGGTTCAAACCCTCCTGGGGGGATGCCATTCGCTGATTATACCTTGGAAGCCTCATTAATTCACGAGAGTGGCACAGTGGCGATATCATACCCTACTGTTACGGTGGTCAACGGCCTAGCTGAATGGGACTCTAGCAATGGGCAATATGGAGGCGGGTCTGCTATCGTCGGTGCAGAAGGCTCACAGCTTCCTCTAGAGGGCTCAGTAGATGACTTCGATCTCAATACAAGGTTTGTTCCTATCGAGGACTGGGGTACTGATGATTATGGGTGCTATGAGTTCACCGTAACGGTAACACAGACTTCGCCATGGTCAGACGGCTCTGAGATTTCATACACCTCATTCTATGATTATGAGGAACAGGGAGGGGATCAAGAAAATGACCCTAACAATACAAA
>DALF01000033.1 GCA_002499345.1 Euryarchaeota archaeon UBA170
CACGTTCCGCAGTGGTTTGAGTTATCAACTAAGGCATGTCTCAGGACATTCAGAGCCCAATCTCGGATATGAGTGCTCGCGCCGTATGCCTAATCGCTTCTTCGGAGTCCAGATTCGGTTCGAAGCCAGTTTCGAGAAGGCGGCTAACTTCAAGCGAGGTCTTGGGAACGTCGCCGGCCCATCCCCTATCTCCTCCAGTATACTCTATTGAGACGCCTTCTATGCCGCTCTCTTCGACGACAATCTCAGCTATCCTTCTTACAGAGCAGGTGTCGCCAGTGCCGAGATTGTACAAATTCACATTCTTGTCGCAGTGACCTATCAAGTGAACCATGGCCTTGACGCAATCCTCTGCAGACATGTACGATTTTTCCTGCATACCATTGCCTAGAACTTCCAATCTACTAGGGTCTCTCTTGAGCTTGTGAATGAAGTCAAAAATTACTCCATGAGTGCCTCTGGGTCCAACGATATTAGCAAAACGATGTATCCATGTATCAGCCCCAAATGTGCCTGCCCATGCTGTTATCAATGCCTCAGAGCCAAGCTTAGAAGCCCCATAAAGAGATATCGGCATTACAGGGCCATAAGTCTCGGGAGTAGGCATTTGTTCGGCTTCCCCATAAATAGCAGAAGATGATGAGAAAGAGATTCTTGAAACCCCTTCCATACGCATAGCCTCCAGTACATTATATGTAGCGAGGGTTCCCTGCTTGAGATCAGTATCTGTTACCTTGGTCCCAAGTCTGATATCGGGGTTTGCGGCCAGATGGTGAACCATGCCTACTCCCTTCATGGATTTCTTCACTGCTTCTAAATTCAGAAGATCTGCTCGGTGAATTTCAACCATTCCAGAATCCTTATGATGAGACAGAAACTCTTCCCTACCACTCGAAAAATTATCAAAAACCCTGACTCTATGGCCATCTTTAACAAGTGCGTCAACTAGATGCGATCCAATAAATCCAGCTCCCCCAGTAACCAAGTGCATGTACCTTGGAGGAAGCTGATAGACTTGAGGTCATCGGACGTGAGTTTTAGGACCATGAGCCAGACTCTTTCCTTTGCCTGAGGTAGAAAGCGCTTGCTACCATTCCAAGCAGTGCTATGTGAATAACAGTGCAATAAGGGCAGATATGGGGCGCTCCCTCAACCATCACCAACTCGACCAGCACTAGCCAGAGAACAAATGGGACGCCGGTCAAGCTAACAAAATATAGCAAATTCACGTAATTGGATGACCATTTGGCGTGCAAGTCCATCCTTATGGATAGTATTAGGAACCAGATTATTGCAAATGACCCGATACCAATCAGTCCCCATGGAATCCCGAAAAGATTGTTCCACTGCGGGTCTCCAATCACTGACCCACATTGAACCAAGCCCTCAGTCGCACACATTGAGGAAGATCCGACCAGCATAGAATTATGTATTGACCATGTCCATCCAGAGCCCATTATCCCTACTGCCGAGAATCCCATAGACGCATTTAGGACTCCAACGGTTCCTTCTTGTCCAGGAGAATCCCTGGCTCTCAAAAGTAGGTAGAAGGAGATTCCTATCCCCAATATGAAAATAGCTAGAGGGGCTGTAATTACTGCCATTATTGACCACCTACCAGCCTCTGCAAGGCAGCGGGTAAATCCTCTCCATCGCCTCCTTCTGCCTGATGCTTATTCTTGTTCCAGGCCACAGTTCCATCAGGCTCTAAAATGGCGCTAAATGGAGTTCCAGAGAGCTCCCAACTACCTAGGATAGAGTTGGTACCATCATCCACATATGGCCAATTGTGTGGAGTTCCGGGCCTGTCGGAACAGTCATCTCTATCGCTGTTGCAGCCGAAATATGATGTCTTGTCCCTGAAAGCCTCAACCTCATTCTTGTTACTATCGTGGTTGGGAATGTTGAGCTGTGAAGCAATGGTGACGAAGTTGACCTTATCCGCCCATTGGGAGTGAAGCTGACTCATTTCTTGGCCCTCCGTCCAGCAATAGGGGCAATCAGTATCTATGAATTGTATCAGAAACCAATTACTGTCCGAGGATCCGTTCCAGTCCCAATCGAAATTATCCGAGAGTCTGTATTCGCTCCAAGACGCGCCATTGTATGAATCAGCAACGAAATCAGGGGCCTGATTGCCCTCATCGGGTCCTACCTGTGGTATCGGGGCGAGTATTACTGAAATTACTACTACAAGGCTTATTATGCCTGCAGTAACTAGTCCTGCCGCTGTCCTAACATCTTCCTCTTTTCCCCTCGGGGAGGACTTCGCCCTGCGTCTCGCCATTATCACTCCGAAGTACTAATCTACTTTCAGCGATTCTATTGAATGTTCATTCGATAGAGCCTAATTCTCATAA
The DNA here is from genome assembly GCA_002499345.1 of Euryarchaeota archaeon UBA170. Taxonomy (GTDB): domain Archaea; phylum Thermoplasmatota; class Poseidoniia; order Poseidoniales; family Thalassarchaeaceae; genus MGIIb-O5. The sequence continues at coordinate 2,361 of DALF01000033.1, forward strand.
TTTTCGACTTCTTTGAATTCAATGAATGCGAACGCTCATTTGGTTATTGTTATCGCCAAGTACGTGGCTGAGGAAACCCCTGTCGACAGATTCTCCGTTTCTACTGGTGAATCAGTAGACGATGAGGCCGTGTTCTGGCAATCCTTCTTTGAGAGGATTCAGCCTGCTAGGGAGGCATCAAATAGGATTAGAAAGAAACTTTCTGAGGGCCCAGTTGGAAATGCATTTGATACTGCGGGGCAGCTACTCGATGATGCCGCCGGTATAACGCACTCAGCGTACAGAAGACTCAACGAGCTTTCCTACTCCGCTATATTGAGGAGCCCCGGAATAGTTATCGCCATCCTTCTGCTTCTGACCTCAGTAGTTGGAAAATATGCCATGGACTTCCAGCAACAGATTAACGGGGATCTTGAGATTTATCTTCCAGAGGGGGCAGACTCTTCCGATTTACTTTCAGAGGTAAGAGAGCAGTGGTCAACAGATGTTGTGATAGTATACATTCAAACAGATAATGCGATAAGCTCTATTTCTGATAGGGGTGGTGACAATATTACATCTGCAGAAGTCTTGATGCAGATGTCTTGGATCGAAGGAGACGACTCCTCTCCAGCGGGCACATATGCTAAAGGATTGGACTGGGATAAATCAGACAGGGGAGTTAATGACGGAGTAGTTTGGGTACTCTCGCCTTCCCAGATCATTAAAGAAGCAAACTCCTCATCCTGGAGATTTAACTGTGCCATGGAAAAGTATGGCCTTCCGATAAGTGACGGCGAGAACTGCGCCGTAGCAGGCTCTAATCCATATTATGGTTACGAGATTCCCGATGAGCAGGATAGGATAGACCAGTATGTCGAAAATGCGGGCTCTCTGATGGAATCTATGGTTAGGGACACTAACGGCGACGGCATATGGGATACGGGCGTCATTATCATGGGAATATCATTTGATATGTCAACAACTGACATCCCTCCCCGCGACGACCCAAAGAATGGTCTAGTAAAGGATCACAAGGCTTTCTTGGCCTTTGTGGAGGCCTATATTCACGGCTTAGGCCCAGATGGAAATATACTCCCAGGTTGCGACGATGACGGTAGCGGGATTTGTGATGAGATCGAGGATGCAAATTGCTACCTTTGCTACACTACATATGATCTTACTTCTACTATGGGAATAGACTCAGAAACCAACACTGTGGACTTGGAGAGGCTTGATGATATCCCTGACAGAAGGGCGGTCACTGTAACGGGACTGACTCCAGTTTTACATGATGTTTCTGATGCTATTTACCTGGAGTTGGTAGGGACAATGCTCCCAGCGAGCCTAGTATTGGTGGCCTTGGCGATGCTAATACTTCACAGGAATCCGAAGGTCATCTTAATCTGTGGAACTCCAATTGCGATGAGTCTGGCCATTACCTTTGGAGCAACAGTAATCTTGGACATCATGCTGACGCCAATGATAATTTCCGCTGGACCTATTTTGATTGGTCTCGGAGTCGACTATGCGCTTCATTTGACAAATAGAATCGAGGAGAATAGGCAGGAGATTATTGAGGAGAAACTCGAAGAGTCTTGGCGATTGAAGAGAGACGGCCTAGAGCCAATCTCTGTAGACCCGTGGGACTCCCTCATCAGTCTAACTGCGACTGTCAGAGCCGCTATGACTACAGGACACGCGATTTTTCTATCTGCCTTGACTACGATTTTGGGGTTCCATGTCCTTACTTGGGACTCTTTGGTGCCCATTCAGCCGATGAGGACCGTCGGAACCACCCTGCTACTGGGAATTTCTGTAACCTTCATTCTTTCGATGATAATGGTTCCTGCATTGATTCAGCTATTGAGATACAGGAAGTCGCCCAATAATCTGGAGATGTCTACCAATCAGACGTTGTACGTTTCCATATCTCTCGGTGCTCTGGCCGCATTCGCGTTGTCATACTCCGAAGCAATGTCGCCCGTAAACGCACTGATAATGGCATCAATGCTGACCTTGACCATCGCCCTCGGACTCCTAGATAGCGTATGGGACGCCATTGGAAAGATTCCTGTCAGGGCCACCATAGCTGTAATGCTGGTTGCATTAATCACTACTGCGTGTGGGGTGCTAATTCTGGAAGAGGAGCTCGGAAAGGACATCACCGGTTCATCAGACGAGGTCCCGCCTGGTTTGGAGTCTTATGAGGCACTAAGGGAGTACAGCTACGAATTTGGAGGTGGGCAGACTAATCTGTTCATCATCGATGCTACCGACAGGGGGGCTTCCAACCAGACCGCACCAATAAGGGACATTCCCGTGTTAGATGCTATTGACGAAATGCAGGCCAAGGTGGACAATGTTGAATTCACCGACACCACTAGTATCGTTGACATTCTGAAGGCCATACACCTACAGGATGATATTACTGGTCAGCAAGCCTTTGACCGCTCTCTTTGGGACATACTCCATTCTCCCTGTTGGGACGACCCCCTACAACTTGAATGCATAACAAGTGGCGATTTGGCATTTACTACAGTGTCTTCTAGGGAGGACATGGTCAACGTCGTCTTCGATACACTGAGTCCCGAAATAAGGTCAATGCTGATGAATGCCGACCAAGGCTCCGGCGAGACAAAGACTCTCGTCTATGCATGGCAACCTTACATCAATATCCAGGATGCCACTGGCCTAAGGGATACAATTGACGAATTTTTATCAGAGGGCGGGTGCGATGATGCCACGACTTGCTACTCCACGTCTCTTGCAGAAGAGGGAGTAACAAACTCCAAACTAACCGGGGGCCTTCCAATTTCTATCGATATCAATTCAGGAATTCACAAGGCACAGAGTGAAACAACAGTCTGGACAATGATAATACTACTTTTCACTATGGCCGTACTATTCAGATCCCCTAGACTGGCAATATTCACAATGACCGCAGTGGCTGTCGTAGTTCTTTGGCAACCTCTTCTGATGAGAGGAGGAGCAGTCAACGTAAACGTATTCACGGCGATGATTGGGACAATAGTGTTTGGAATAGGGGTGGATGACTCCATACATATCATTGACAGAATTAGGGACGAGGGAGAGACCCCAGCAGGAGTAGTTAGATCCGTAGTT
>DALF01000006.1:0-4154 GCA_002499345.1 Euryarchaeota archaeon UBA170
CTCAAGACTCTAGCAAGCCTCCTCTGTGCCACTTCCCTAGCCTTAGTCATCTCACCACTCCGTATACAATGGGAATGAATCCCCAGCCGTAAGACACTCCATACCGTCAGATGTTCTGAACCATGTGTCTTCGTTTCCTATGGAACCATCATGATGTATCACCTTCGGTTCAACAGCCATTGTCCCTCCTATTGGCAAAGGACGATCGAAGCCAGTCGCCACAACCGGCGTCTCATCCAGCTCTAGCCCAACAGAGTGGCCAAGAAAGTTAGACTGATCAGGTTGCATTCCCATTAGATTTTCTGAATGACCCATTTCATCAGCAAGAGACTTTCCCACGTCCCATGCCTTCGAACAATTTTCACCCCGTCCAAGAGATGCGATAACAGAGTCTCTAATCTCGATCATATCCTCAAGTCTAGAATTCCAAGTATCACTCATAGTGCCCGCACTGAACATCCTTGTACAATCTGAGACATATCCTCTATGGAGATGAACTATGTCTACCAATACTGGCTCATTCGCCTTCACCTTTCTGAAACCAGCACCCAGTGAAGAGATGGGACTGGCCCCGATTCCTCCAATGGCAGAGTCGAAGTAAGAGGGAACCGAACCTGAAGGTCCAGATGCGATAACAACTCTATCACAATCCATTGGCCACTTCCTCATCCTTATCCTCCCTCCGAATCCATATTCTCTACTGATACTGTCCGCGGCCGAAGCTATCTCTAGCTCTGTCGAGCCAACAGACCCTATCTCTTCTACTGCTTCGAACATCTTCTTGTTGATCTCACCGCTCTCACGATGCATGTCAATCTCCCATTCTGACTTTACTTCCCTCAAGCTGTAAAGTAACGAGGTACAGTTCTCTATTTCACCTGTGAGTGAGCCAATTTTGGAATTAATGAAAGAAAACCTCTCAGCCGGTATTTTACCATTCAACATTGCGGGCTTTGCCGAACAGCCTCTTTCTATCAGAGAACTCTCCAAGCCTCCCATTCTGGGCTGCAATGAGGTTTCATGGGGACAATCACTCCCTCCTGACTCGAACCTAGCCCGTCTCAGAGATCTTCTAACCCAATGTATGGTTTCAATATCGGATCCATCGGCCCCAATGTGCAGTATTCCATTTTGTCTCCCTCCTGTAAGCCAGTAAAGCTCAACGGGGTCATCGATCAACGCACTTTCCATCCCATTATTCGCCAAGCCCTCTGAAAGAGCCTTCTGACGTCCTTGCAACTCTGCTACTGGAACTCGCCAGTCCTCTCCATCGGGGCCAGAGATAAGACCGACGTCCCAGTCCATGTGCCTCTTCATGGCCTCCTCATCAAAGGCATTTGGGAAGATGAATGTTCAGAGGGACCCCAATGGCCATAGGTGAGAGTACTCTGGGACCCTTCGTGACAGGAGTTCTGTCGCTGGATGACGTTTCCCTCGAGGGGAAGACCGTACTTCTCAGAGTCGACGTTAATTCACCTATCAATCCGGAAAATATGGAATTCATGGATGATAGGAGATTTACTGAATTTCTACCCACGTTGGATGAACTTTCATCATCTAGGGTGGTGATAATCACACATCAATCCAGACCGGGGAAACTCGACTTTACATCTACAGAGCCTCATTCAATATTACTATCAAAGCTAATTGGAAGGAATGTGGGCTTCGTTCCTGATGTTTGTGGAGAATTAGCTATCGAGGCCATAAAGTCGATGAGAGATGGAGATATTCTTTTCCTCAATAATGTAAGAATGGTAGATGACGAGAATACGATGAAAAGGTCCAGCCAAGAAGTGCTGGCCACCTCCGAGATAGTCAGAAATCTCTCCGGAGTCGCCGACGTATATGTCACCGATGCATTCGCAACCGCACACAGGAGCTCTCCATCCCTTGCGGGATTCACCGAGGAGATGCCTTGCATTGCAGGCAGGCTAATGAAGAAGGAGATCAATGCTCTAAGAACAGCTATTTTCGATCCCCCAAGGCCATATGTGGCAATATTGGGGGGCATAAAGTGCGACGACTCATTGAGAGTTGCTAGAAACCTCATCGATAAAGGCTCAGTCGATAGAATAGCAATGGTAGGAGTTGTGGGTAATCTGATGCTATGGGCCTCAGGACATGATATAGGCGAGAATAACAAGCAATTCATTAGAGAATCACTTGGCGATACCTTTGACGAGACATGGAGGGATTCAGAGACGCTTGTTAGGGATTATCCCAAGCTAATCTTCCTACCTTCTGATGTTGCAATCGAAGAGAACGGCACTAGAAGGAATATAGGAATCAACGAGCTTCCAACGAACTATCCGATCTATGATATAGGAATCGATACAATGATGAGAATGAGGCCACTGATAATGGAAGCTAGATGCCTGCTCTGGAACGGCCCCGCCTCATACTTCGAGAAATCAGATTTCGCCTACGGCACAATCGAGATAATGAATATGTTCGCTGAGGCTCAGGGGATTACAATTGTAGGCGGGGGACATACAAGCGCACTATTCAATCAGAGAGGCAAATCAAGTGAGGTAAGTCATAATAGTACGGGAGGCGGGGCAGTTCTATGCATGCTTTCTGGAGATAGAATGCCTGTTTTCGAATCCCTGGAGAGGTCCTCGAGAAAGTTTAGGCCATTGCTAAATTCTCTAGGATTAAGCCCCGAAAGATAAATCTGGAGCCACTGGGGAGATTTGAACTCCCGGCCTTCTGATTACGAATCAGATGCTCTACCAGGCTAAGCTACAGTGGCAACAATCATTCCAGTTGACAGAATATCATAAGAGAATCGGTCCAAGACAAAAATCATAGAGATGCTCAATATACTCCAATTAGGGGCCAGAAATTAGTGACAAATGCCGTAGACAACACTAAATCATGAACTCCGATGGGAGATTATGGATGAAGAACCAAACCAAGACGCTTCCGAGGGCGGGACTCTCGAAGGAACACCAGGAAATACGGGGACTCAGGTAAACGGTAATGTATACCAGCAACCCATGTCATATGCCCCACTTAAATCACAGGTTCCAAAGGTGTTTGGAGCCTTCATGATGATTTACGGTGTAATCTTTGGATTATTTGGCATAATAGGACTCTTTAGTGTAGGGATGACAATTTCTGATTATGAAGAAGTTGGAATAAGTATCTCAGGCCTTCAAACTGCTTGGTTCTACATCTCTGCAATTTCAGGCGGCGTATTGGTGCATGCAGCTATTACTTTTGGCGGCTACGAGACCTACAACTACAAGAGGAGAGGAGTCATGATCGGTTTGGGGGCAATCGGACTGGGATTAGTCTTCGATTTTGGCGACTCACTAGTAGTCGGCGGCATAGTGGAGCAGTTCTTGGATATTCAAGGAGAGGGAGAACTGGAAGGTCTCGGGGCGTTAATATCCGGGTTTGGAGTAGTAATGTCCATTGTGTGCGCCGCGGTTTGTGGACTTCTAGTAGCTATCCCACTACTTGCGTCTGGAAACGATCTAGAGTGATAATTGGGAAGATACATTTCAATACACCAAGAGAAGAACGAGCGTGAACAACTGTGTTCTTTTTCACCAAGTATTTTGAAGTCTATAAAGAAGTCATCAGAGGCATTGATAGTTCGGGAATGCCTTGGATTCTCAAGTTTATGAGTAAGTTTCTGACAACTTTAAAATTATTATTTGATATGTTGCCTCTAATTGTAATTATTGTTGGTGGAATAGCTTTCTTGTTTGGATGGTGGCCGTAGATTAGCTCGTTCTTCTTATGTTGAATGTGATCATTAGTCGGTACTATCGAATTCCAACGAGACTCCTTTAGGCCCTTAGGTCAATTTGCATGCTCATTTGAGACTACTCAAATCCATCAGGGACCCGATTCTCGCTTCCACATCACTAAGAATTCTCTCCAGTGACTCTTTGCTTCTCCCCTCAGCTCTCATTACAAGGATCGGTTCAGTATTACTCGGTCGACAGAGGTACCAACCATGGTCATACCTTACCCTTATTCCATCTACGTCTGAGTATTCCATATCTGAGAATGAGCTCATTACCGATCTCATTACATCTTCCCTCTCGCCAACTAATGGTATCTTTATCTCATCCGTAGAAGGATAATTTGGCACATCGGAGAATCTCTCTGAGAATGGAATCCCCCCCTCACTTGGAGAT
>DALF01000006.1:4543-7290 GCA_002499345.1 Euryarchaeota archaeon UBA170
TCATTAAGGAAGAAGTGACCTGACATCTCACCGGCCAAGGGAGACTTAGGATTCTCCCTGAGTATCTTCTTCATGAAAGAGTGTCCAGTTCTTACCATTACAGGAACCCCTCCCTCGGACTCTATGTATTCTTCAAGTGCCATACTGCACTTCACATCGTAGAATATCTTCCTAGAATCTTCATCCATGTCCTCCTTGTTTGAGAGAAGATCTTGTACAAACAAGGCCATTAGCCTGTCTGGATGAATGAATACCCCCTTCTCATCAACGACTCCAATCCTATCACCATCCCCATCCATGCCAATTCCGAATTCGCACCCGTTCTCAACTACGGCCAAGGACAGGTCGAACATATTCTCCTTCCTCGTTGGATCTGGGGGGTGGTTTGGGAATTTATTGTCCCAAGTACAGTGAACGGGAACTACATCCACGCCGATCCTTTCCAATACCATAATCGCCAGAGGTCCCGGAACAGCATTACCACAGTCTATCGCAACTCGTATCTTTCTACTTGGTATGCCAACGTTTTCAATCACTGTTTCGATGTAATCATTCTGAAAACCATGCATATCAAACAAGCTCCCCTTGCCTTCTTTGAAACTCTCCCTCTCCATGGTTTCTCGAAGCTCCTGAAGCTCTTCACCAGCCATTGGGAGGGTTCCCTTACAAATCTTGAAACCATTGTATTCAGGAGGGTTATGGCTGGCAGTGATCATTACAGAAACATCGACGTCCAAATCCTTTGATGCCCGATAGAGTACACCAGTTGTCGTTACTCCTAAGTCCATCACATCACACCCAGAATCCATAATCCCCCTGATGAAAGAGTCATGTAGTTCAGGACCGGACTCCCTGATGTCTCTGGCCACTGCTATGCATCTCGCATCTAAGTGGGCGACTATTGATTTACCCAATCTGTCAGCAAATTGAGCATTCAGATCCTCTCCAGCTATGCCTCGGATGTCGTACGCCTTGAACACGCTCACGCGCTATGCTGGATGATAATGCACCTAAGTATTACCAATTTTAGCTAGCTTGGAACTTCAGTCGAGGCTCCTCCTTAACTGGGAGGTGAATCAGTGATGAGAAAACACCGACCGCAATGCCAATCCACCAAACAGCTGTATAGCTTCCATACATATCGTAAAGCACGCCTCCAAGGTAGACTCCAACGAAGCTTCCCAATTGATGTGAGAAGAACACTATGCCGTATAGCGTTGCCATATACCTGACTCCGTAGATATGAGCAACAAGACCACTTGTCAAAGGAACTGTCGCTAGCCACAAGAATCCCATCGAGAAGGAGAATATCAGTACTGAATCAGCAGTAATCGGAGTCAAAATGAACCATGCCGCGGCGATCGATCTTCCAGCATAAATCCCCGATAAAAGCCATTTCTTCCCAAATCTCTTGCCTGCCCATCCAGCGGCTAGTGTTCCGATGATGTTGGCCGCACCAATTACAGATATCGCGAAACCACCCAGGGCCGCAGTTGTTTCTATGCCTAGGTCACCACACCAGCCCAATGGATCTATGGGCGCACTCATCTCGGTGATAAGCGCGGGAAAATGAGCAGTGATGAAGGCAAGCTGGTATCCGCATGAGAAGAACCCAACGAAAATCATCATGTAAGAAGGGTCTTTCATTGCCAGTCGAAGAATCTCCCCAAGACTCTCCTCGATTTCCTCCTTGGAAGCCTTGTGGGGGGCCCTCATGAAAGGAAGGAGAAGCAGGACTAAGAGGATACATACGGCGAATATCAGAAACACCGACTGCCATTTCATTGACTCGAGAAGGAAAACTGCTACCACAGGGCCAACTATCTGGCCAGCTGAACCAGAGGCAGTAGCGATTGCCAAGCTCATGGCCCTATGCTCTGGAGCGCTGGCCCGCCCAACAACTGCCAGTATGACGCCAAATCCAGTACCCGCCACTCCGAACCCCACCAAGATCTCATAGAACTGAATGGCGAATGCCGTGTTTGCTCCTGCTGTCAATATGAGTCCCAGCGAATACAGAATTGCACCCAGTACTATCGCCTTCCTATCTCCCATCTTTTCAGAAAATGCCCCGAAGAACGGAGAACCAAAGCCCCATGCCAGATTCTGTATTGCTATCGCAAGACTAAACTCCGATCTCGGCCAGCCAAACTCCTCTTGAATGGGAATCTGAAATACCCCGAAGGACGCCCTGATTGCGAATCCAACGAGGACTATTACGCAGCCAACGAGCAATACTGGGGTAAATAGGGACGGTCCCTTGATCCGAACATTATCATTCACTTGCCCCACTTCCGCGGAAAGCCTCACAAACTATCTCGACCAGTGCACCAAGGGGTAGGTCCCTAACGGCGTAAGCCGCTCTGGACGGAGGGAGGGAGTCGCCAAGCCACTCTCCATAGATCTCGTTAATCTTCGAATAGAAACCAATATCGGACATTAGGACAGTAACCTTGACCAAATCCGTCTTAGAGCTATTTGCCGCTTCTAGTAAACCGTCTATCTTGGCTAATGTCCCTCTAGTCTGAGCCTCTATGTCACTCTCAGTGATGTCTATCTGGCCAGATAACCAGATATGGTCCCTTACACTAATTCCGGGACTGTAAGGTGCGTAGCTCTTCCCACCAGTATCTATCCTCAGCTTCCTATCCATGGCAATGCGATAAGTCAGGGGCTGATAGAACTATTCTCTGAGTTTGTCAATTATCAAGATGTGGTCTCCAGCAATTTCATTCGCAGTAACTCTA
>DALF01000057.1 GCA_002499345.1 Euryarchaeota archaeon UBA170
CGCGGGTGTCGAGATATACCACTCTCTTCGAGCGGTTCTTTCGGATGAGGGTTTACTTGGAGGGGTGGGTGACGAAGGAGGCTTCGCACCCAACCTGCCTAGGAATGAAGAAGGCCTGAGATTCGTAGTCGACGCAATATCATCCGCGGGATATTCTCCTGGAGAGGAAGTCTCAATCGCATTGGACGTGGCCAGCCAAGAATTCCTGCAAGACGATGGCTACCACATCGATGGCAAAGTTATGACAGGATTCGAACTAGGCGAACTATATTCCAGATGGCTCGATCTCTACCCGATTGTATCTATCGAAGATCCATTCGGAGAGGACGACTGGGAATCTTGGATTGAATTTACATCACGCGAAGGAAACAGAGTTCAGATCGTTGGAGATGACCTGTATGTCACCAACCCAGAAAGACTGGCCAAAGGAATAGATTCAGGGGCATCAAATGCCATTCTCATTAAACTCAACCAAATAGGAACTGTTAGCGAAACGCTCGACGTAATTTCAATGGCGAAAGAAGCAGGATTCGCTACTATCATCAGTCATCGATCCGGTGAGACCTCGGACTCAATAATCTCTGACATAGCTGTAGGGACGAATGCAGGTCAGATTAAGACAGGGGCCCCGGCAAGGAGTGACAGGACATCGAAATACAATCAGCTTCTCAGAATATCAGAAGAATGCGGAGTCTACTCCAAGCTATTCCAGTAGGGATAGCAAAAGAGGTAGGACTATTGTAGCATCAGACTCGATAACAAATTTTGGAGTCGAGACATCTAGCTTGTCCCAGCTTATCTTCTCATTGGGAGGGGCCCCTGAGTATCCCCCATAGGAAGGTCGGGACTCAGATATCTGCCCAAACCAGGCCCACCTAGGAACATCCAATCCAACATCCTGTCGAAGCATCGGGACCACTGAAATCGCAAAATCTCCAGCAATTCCTCCTCCTATCTGAAGAATCCCAGTGGGAGAGTCATCCTCCCTATACCAGTCTGCTAGGGCCTGCATGCCCTCCAAACCGCTCTTGATTATCGAAGAGTCCTTGATTGTCCTGTCCAGAACCCTCGCCGCTAGAATATTGCCAAGCGTGGAGTCCTCCCACCCAGGGGTGAAAACAGGAAGATTGGCATCAGCAGCGCAGGCCAACCAAGACTTCCCTGAATCGATATCGAACTCCAAATCTCCGTGAATAATCAGATCGTATAGGTACTCATGCGGGAAACGACGATCACCAACTTCTGATGCATCCTGCCACAGAGACATCAACCCCTCCTCTATCTCCCTGAACACGTCCTCAGGGATTGCCACATCGGTTACCCTGTTCATTCCTCTGTCTCTGAGCTCCTTTTCGTCCGCGGCACTAAGATCCCTCCAGTGCTTTACATCTTCATATCTCGAACGTGCCAACAGATTGAAGACATCCTCTTCCAGATTAGCTCCAGTACAACAGATAGCATGAATCTTCTGTGACTTGATTGCGGGTCCGAGACTCCTCCCTATTTGAGCGGTTGACATCGCCCCAGCTAGAGTGACTATCAGCCTCCCTCCTCCATCTAGAAACTCCTTCAGAGAGTTCCCACACCTAGTTAACTCTCCAGCATTGAAGTGGTGAAAATGCTCAGAAACGAAATCTCTAACACTCATACGACCACTCTCTAGAATCTATCGACTCTCTCTTTCCTCGCTAAGGTTACACCCTTTATTCCTGAAACCAATCCATCATGGATTAGCTTCACAACATGCTCTGGATCATGCGATCCGCAGGTGAACACATCAATTGCTAGCAAACCTTCGTCCGAGTAGCAATGAGCGGTTACGTGGCTCTCATCAATAAGAACGACCGCTGCAAATCCCGCCGGACTCACGGATCCGTCGAAAACCTCCACATGAGAATGAACTTCCCTGATGCCAGATTCCTTCACACAAGCTCTCATCAGATCCAATATCCATGCCCCCTCATCCTTGCTCGGACTTGAGTAATTTAGGTAATCTAAGAAGATGTGGCTCCCACGCGACTCGGCATCTTCCATAGCCACTCGTACAGATGTGGGATTTCAAGCTCTCTACTGTAGCAACCAAGATCTGAGCCTACTCAAACCCTCGTGAATGGCCTCCTCATTGGTTGCATAAGATACCCTGATGAAACCCTCTCCCCCAGTTATCAGAGAAGCAGGGATCAACTGCACCCCGGCTTCTAGCGCCCCATCGGCAAATTCAGTATCCGTCATGCCCGTTCCCGTAATATCGGCGAAGATGTAGAAAGCACCCTCCGGTTCTACTAGCCTAACTCCAGGTAGCTCTGAAAGACCAGCCTTCATTATCTCTCTACGCTTCTTGTACTCGAGGTTGAACTCCTCTACTGAGTCATCACAGGTCAGGGCTACTCTGGCCGCCTCCATCATGAATGTGGGCACATGGGATGCAGAGTTGGCCTGACTTTTTACAGCCGCCCTAACAGCGTTAGGAGGACCCGTCAGAAAACCGAGCCTCATCCCAGTCATCGCCCATGATTTTGACCACCCATTGACCACTATGGTCCTCTCCATCCCCCCTGGGAGAGACGCAGGCGATACATGAGGCCACTCAACCCAGACCATTCGCGAGTAAATCTCATCTGATACAATCCACAAATCATTCTCTATGGCGATGTCTAGTATCTCCTGAATCTCCGCCGGTGTGAATACCGCACCCGTCGGATTACAAGGAGAATTGAGCAGAATCATCTTTGTTCTGTCTGTTATAGCCGCGCGTATTGCATCCATATCAGGGTGAAAATTGTCCTTCCTTACAGGTACGTGTACTGGCTTGGCGCCAATAAACTCCAGCATTGGCTCATATGATGCCCACGAGGGAGCGAGAAGTATGACTTCATCATCAGGCATTGTGGTGATCAAGAACGAGTAGAGCATCGCCTGCTTAGCCCCGGGAGTAACTACCACGTCCTCAGCTGAAACCTCGATATCATGATGCTTCGACAGGTAGCTCGCAACCTCTTGGCATAATTCCATTGAACCGGGTCCTCTGGTATACTTCGTGTTGCCCGCCTCCAGCTCCTTAATGGCCACGTCCAGTATTTTCTTTGGAGTAGCAAAACCCGGCTCTCCAACCGTCCATCTCACTATCTCCGGTCCCGGGGGTTGGAGATATGGTGCGAATCCAACCCCGAGTCCCTCGAACCTTGTAGAAATGTCTGGCATGTATCTCCGATGCGCAGGACGACCATGAAGGTATGCCGAATCTCGGATAGCCTTCAAGAGAGGAAGGGAGGTCGCGAACACGCGGCACGGATGGCAGAGTAGCTATGCAAGGGATTGCAGATCCCTGGACCCGGGTGCAAATCCCGGTCCGTGCTCCA
>DALF01000025.1 GCA_002499345.1 Euryarchaeota archaeon UBA170
CCATAATATCCCGAATAAAGCTAGCATTATGAATGGTAATAAAATTAAGCCCCATACGATGCTACCCTCTCCAGTATCGGAATTCTGAGCGACCGCCACAATTGAGAATGATGAAAGCACCAAAAGTGAGGCAACCGCCACAATCCCATTTCTATTATCTGGAGAATCCATTGAAGCACCCGACTACTCGTATTTCACTGCAGTCCCATAGGCAAACAGCTCTGCGGCCCCAGCCGTTATCGCTGATGTCGCGAATCTGACATTCACCACTGCCGTAGCACCTATGGACATCGCATCTGAAACCATTCTTCCAACAGCTTCCTGACGTGACTCCTGCAGAAGCTCAGTGTACTGAGTCAGTTCTCCGCCTACAATATTTCGAAGACCGGCGAATATATCCTTACCAATATGCTTTGCTCTGACAGTAGATCCACTGACTACTCCCATCGTCTCAGTGATAATCTTTCCAGGTATGGTCTCGGTGTTAACCACCAGTATGCCGTTTACTACTTGTTCCATGGCACACGATAGGCGTCAGACATTTCAAGATACTGGCGTATCTGATCTATCATCAAGCATCACTTCAGGCTTGGACTTCATTGAAACCAGAGCCAAGATCGCGAGAAAAAATCCATTGCATATAATTATCTGGCCCCATCCGATTACCAGTGTTAGAGGCTCTAAGAAAGATAAGTCAATCACTTCAGCATCTTGGCTATTCATAGTAAAATCCGGCATAAATCCAATTCTCATAAACATCCAAAAAAGTCCTGCCCCGCCCAGAGCATTAATTGCTATCCATGATCCTACCAGCTTAATCCCAAAGTCCCTGTCACCTCTCCAAAGAACCAGAGTACTGAAGAGTCCAATAATTGCTAGTATTCCACTGTGCACTCCCTGTATTTCCATGAGTCCTCCCATCTCGTCGTAGTACTCAACTAACTCATTCCAGAATACTTCATTTTCTGTCCATTCGGCTTGCTCCTCCTCAGAACCATCAACTGGATAAGACTCAACTTCTTCATAATCACTTGGTAACAGCCTATCAATAAGAATAGGAGATGCAATTGCAGAAATTGTTCCTAGAGCCATGAAAAGCGTGATTATTCCCATGAAAATAGCTAGGCCTTTGAGCCACCACGGAGATGGCTCGGAAATAGGAGAGTAAGCAGATTCAACTCTCATAGCCTTTCGTATGATATCTTGCTAATTATGATGCCCATTTGAAAAATCACTTTAGGAGACGTGATAGAATCGTTCAAGTATCGATGTCATACGCCGTGCCTAATGGCGCAAGACGAGTTACGACAAGCATTAACCTTCGACGATGTGCTTTTGATGCCCGCAGAGTCCGCGGTTCTTCCAGCTGAAGTCGATATTTCCACCAGTTTAACGAGTAAGATAGGCCTCAAGATGCCGATTATTTCTGCCGCAATGGATACAGTCACTGAGAATGCTATGGCAATAGCAATGGCTCAGGCTGGAGGACTAGGTGTGATTCATAGGAACATGACTATCGAGGAGCAGGTAGAGGAGGTAGCCAAAGTCAAGAGATTCGAATCTGGTTTAGTCCTCAATCCTATCACGGTCTCACCAGACATGACAATTGGAGAACTCAGAGAAATGAAATCAAAGTATGGTTTCTCTGGATTCCCGGTTGTTAATGGAGGTGGAAGACTAGTAGGTATTATCACAAACAGGGATATCAGATTTGTAGAGGACGAGTCTTCCAAAGTATCCGATATGATGACCAGCGAGATTGTTACTGTTGGCCAAGATTATATTCCAAAAGAGGCACAGAGACTCCTACAACAGCATAGAATCGAGAAACTAGTTGTGATCGATAATGAAGGAAACTGTGCAGGAATGATCACTGTCAGGGACATCCAGAGGACAAGGGACCATCCCGTCTCATGCAAGGATAACCAAGGAAGGCTCAGAGTAGCCGCAGCCACTGGTACTGGAGAAGGAGGATTGAGGAGAGCGCTAGCACTAATCGAAGCAGGGGCTGACGTGATTGTAATAGATACTGCTCATGGGCATTCCCACGGAGTCATTGATACTGTGGCAAAGCTAAGGAAGGCGTCTCCAGACTCAACAATTATCGCTGGAAACATTGCTACCGGAGCTGCCGCTGAAATGCTAATCGATGCGGGAGCAGATGCTGTCAAGGTGGGCATAGGCCCCGGCTCTATTTGTACAACAAGGATAGTTTCTGGAGTCGGTGTACCACAGCTCACAGCTGTACAGAGTGTTGTTAAAGTGTGTAAGGCAAGAGGAATCCCAGTCATTGCAGATGGCGGAATAAAATACAGCGGAGATATTGCCAAGGCTATCGCCGCTGGTGCAGACTGCGTCATGATAGGTTCTCTACTAGCAGGTACTGAGGAGTCTCCCGGAGAGACCATACTCTATCAGGGACGTTCTTACAAGGTGTACAGGGGAATGGGCTCGGTGGGTGCGATGAGTAAAGGCGCTCATGACAGGTACTTCCAGTCAGAGCAAGGGGATACGAGGAAGTAT
>DALF01000023.1 GCA_002499345.1 Euryarchaeota archaeon UBA170
ATCTTTCAATCCACTATCCAATGCAGAGCGAGAAATTCTCGAACATCACTCAATGCAACTAACACTGTATTACCTTTCTTTGAAGTCCATTGAGGATGAGAGAAGGAGTAGGGGATTACCTCACAGAGAGGTTCTGAGGCCAGCAATATTGGTTGGAGTAACCGGTAGAATTGTCGAATATCCGGAGGATATGTTCTCCGAGGCCCTGAAAAAGATAGATTTCACAATGAATACAGTAACTGAAATGGCATTATCTTCAGATGCCCCAATTTCTAGATATCCATGCACTTGTTCGACCTGCAATTAGGACTAAGCTTCTCACGCGGGATAGAAGAATCCATTTGCTACATTACGGACCACGATACATGAAACACGATATGGACGGTCTTCTAAGCATGAGCGATGACATATGGGAACAGTCAATTTTACCCAGTCTGAGTGACTTCATAGAGATAAAGGCACTATCTCCACTCTTCGAACCCGATTGGGACAAACTAGGAGAGCTTGACGCCACGATAGACCTATTCTGTGAATGGGTTGAGAGACAGGAATTAGATGGACTGACCTATTCTGTTCATAGGATTGAAGACAGGTCTCCTGTACTTCTCATAACTGTCGAAGGTACGGGACCGGGAGAGGTCGTCTTCTATTCTCACTTGGATAAGCAACCATCCAAGCCAGAGCTATGGTCAGAGGGACTCGGGCCTTTGAGCGCTGTCAGGAGAGGGCCGTGGCTCTTCGGAAGGGGGAGTATTGACGATGGCTATGGGGGATACCTCTGTGTAGCCGCTCTTAAGCTTCTACAGAACTCCAATACCCCCCACCCTAGGTGCTCATTCCTAATCGAGACATGTGAAGAGTCGGGATCTTATGACCTCCCTCCATATCTGGAGGCTCTGGAGAAAGATCTAGGGGAGCCAGATATGATTGTAGTAATGGATAGCGGAGGTCCTGACTATGAGCATATTTGGATTACCGAGGCACTAAGGGGACTCATCTCCGGCACTCTTTCAATCAAAGTCTCACATGAGGGTATACACTCGGGTACTTCTGGAGGATCAATACCTTCTTCATTTAGGATAGCTAGGGCACTATTGGATAGGGTCGAGGATTCAAATTCTGGCCAGATTCTAATTCCAGAAATGCATGTGGATATATCAGACGATCTGAGAAAAAAAGCAGAATCATTGGCCGGAGTCGTCGGAAACTCACTTTGGGAACAGCTCCCGACAGTGGACTCCCTCAAACCAGTTTCAGAGAATACTGCTGATATGATTCTGGGAATGAATTGGCAACCCTCACTGTGCGTCATCGGAGCTGATGGACTCCCTTCGGTACAAGTGGCTGGGAATGTTCTGAGAACCAATACTGATCTTAAATTGAGCTTCAGGATACCTCCCGGAGTCGATGCTGATGCTCTCGAGCCAATCCTGAAGGGAACCTTGGAGAAAGATCCCCCATATGGGGCTGAAGTTACCTTTTCTCCCGACTCTTCAGCAAATGGGTTTCATTCTCCACCTTTGGAGGGAGAGGTAAGGAGCGCCATTACCGAATCCTCTGTCCATTTCACAGGTAAACCCCCATTGGCGACTTGGATTGGCGGTACAATCCCATTCATGGCTATGATGCAAAGTAGATACCCCAATGCCAAGTTTCTGTGTACGGGTGCCTCCGGACCCGGAAATAATGCACATGGTCCAGACGAGAAGCTCCATATTCCGTCAGCAAAGAGACTTACGGTGGTTTTAGCAACGACTGTAGCCGCGATTTCGAGATGAATACACCTAATCACAAGTATTTGTATCCCGTTTCCGCCGGGGTTAAAGGGGAAGCAGTAGTCCAACTGTTTGGGATACAACATGAGCGATGAGGAAACAATGCCGGTCGAACAGGACGATTTGGCCGAGCAACTAGCCATGGAGAAGGAAAGACTCGATAAGCTATACGTGGCCTATCAGACAATCGAATCCGAGCTTGCGGATGCCAAAGCCCACATTGAAGTCCTCGAGAAGGATGCAATCGATAAGGAAATCGAGAAGGAGGGTTTGGGTGACCTCCTCAATGAGAAGGATAGTCGAATCAGGAATCTAGAGTTGGAGTCTGCCAAGGCTGGAACAAGAGTAAAGCATCTCGAGCCCGAACTTGAGAAGATGGAAGAGATGTACACTAGGGAGCAAGCTAGACTTGGTAGGGTTTTCGATGTCGCTGAGGAGCTCGACGAAGCACTCCAGACCGCTACTAGCGAATTGAAGGCAAGAGATGACTGGTATGTAGAGCACATGAAGATTTTCGAGGACATCAAGAAGGTTACTGAGACAAGATTTGAGATGATTGACAGGGCCATGGAGTACTTCAAGGAGTTCCAGGAGAAGCAGGATACTTTCAGAGATAGAATGGATGAAACTTTGGAGGCGGTAAAAGAGGCCGCAGCTGAAAACGCCACCATTGAGGAAGAGGCTCCCGATACTTCGGAACAATCAGAAGAAGCATGAGGAGAAAGTCTCAGTGCTCTGGTTTAGAGCCATCTGCTAGCCTTATGCATCTAGCTGGAATTCCAGCCCATACCTCTCCTGGAGGGATTTTTGTCCACTTGGGAACAACGGCTCTCGACGCTACTGTGGCTCCTTCTCCGATAACACAACCAGGCTGGATAACCGAGCCCATCCCAATTAATGCATCCTTGCCAATAACCACTGGAGCCATTACCAACTCTCCCTTCTCCGTCAAATGAGCGTTGATTATAGCATTTCCACCTATCACAACACCGTCTTCCAGAGTTACAGATCCCGCATCATTGACATGTGCCGTGTTAATCTGTACCCCTCTACCCAACTTAGCCCCTGACATTCGATAAAACGCATTACCTATGAATGAAGGAACCAGAAACGGCAAGAAGAAAAGGGCAATTCTATGGAAAATCATAGACCAAGCCCATTGGATTGTTACAAAAGACTTCAGTGGATATCTCCCTGGCTCCAGCCTCGGGCGGAATAATCCCCCCAATAATCCAGATGAGATCACTAGAGTCACTCCCCAAGCCGTTATTCCCATGCCGAGACCAATTCCAACAACAACAAAATCCTCCAATGGAACGCTTTCTATCTGATTGAAGGTAGAGGCACTAGTTCCAAAGAAATCCATAATCTTGAACAGAATATAGATTCCCGGTAGAGAGGAAAGACCTACAATGAGAGCTAGAAACGGGATTACCAACGCAGTTAGAAGGTTTTGAACTAGTGTGAAAGACCTCATTACATCACTTCACACTGTTCCAGAAGACAACTCTTCATCAACCTCTCTTGCGACACGAATCCCCTCTTCGACATCCACAACGAAGAAGAAGCACATCCCCATCAAGATAGGTACCACCACACTCAGGAGCCCCATTCTACTATCCATAGAGGCGGCTACTATCGCATACACTATCGGCCCAAGAACCGAGACCGCCTTACCTATGAAGGCGAAGAATCCAAAGAACTCGGTAGTTTTTGATGTTGGTATTAGCATGCTAAAGAGACTCCTAGATAGTGCCCCCGCTACTCCCATCACCATTCCAAAAGTCATTCCAAGTATTATCCACTGCAGGTTAATTCCTAATCCCGCAGGCTCCCAGATATTGTCCCTCAGTAAATTAGGCCACCAGTCTATAGGCCCGCCCTCAATTATCGTAGGGTGATCAACACCTACCGAAGATAATCCGTCCAATTCCCCGCCTTTGAAGGAAAAGGAGAATCTGTGTTGGATATTATTATCCATACTGGATGCGAGTAGTGATGACTCTTCCAGACTTAGCAGGGAACGCTCCTCCTCTCCTACCTTTAGGAATTGTAGGAAGGCCTGTCTGAAATCTTCATCGCCCTCTCCAGTTTCACTGACCCAGCCATCTACTCCTCTGTTATACAGTGTTGACAGCCTGTATGCATCTTCCTCTTCATCCCAGTCATAACGGAAGTCATACCTCTCATGATCTGACTCTAGTTCAAGAGGCGCAAACCCAACTCCGAGAACTGAAACAACACAGAATATCGCCAGAGCTCCCCCTAGAATCTTCTTACTGCTGTATTTACTAGCCAACGAACCGCCTATGATAGTCATTGGAATCGCGACTACGTTGGCAGAAAGAAGTAGAACGAAATTCATACTAAAGTCAATCCTTAGCACAGAATCTGCATAGGCCGCCGCAAGTCCCCCAATCGCGTTAACCCCGTCATAGAATAACAGATATCCGCACATGAAGAGAGTGAGAACTCTGTATCTTCTAATCTCAGAGAATGTTTTACGAATCTCTCTAACCCCATCTACTATCGCTTCAAAAATGGATCCGTACTGAGTAGGATTAGGTATTTCAGGCTCGGGCGTATTTCTGAATATGGGTACTGAGAAACCTAGCCACCACAATGCGCTAGTTAGGAATACGAAACACTGGACATCAGGGTCTTCAAATCCGAATCTCAGTCCTACGATTAGATGGAGTGTGAGAAGTGTCGACCCTCCTAGGAAACCATAGGCATAACCCCAGCTAGAAATATGGTCCATCAGACGTTTATCTCCCAGATAAGGGAGGAAAGCCGAGTAAATAGCATGTCCACCAGCAAAACCTATATTCCCCATAATCAGGCAAATCGCAAGAAATTTGTATGATGATTCTTCGCTCATATAAGGGGCAATACCCATCAGGGCTGTGAATAGAATACCAACAATGGTGTAGATTTTCAGAATCCTTTTCTTTATCGGCATCCTATCAGCCACGGCACCTAGGACTGGACTGACTATAGCCACAAAGACACTGGATATCCCTAGGACAATAGCGTAGAAACTATCTCCAGTAAAAGTCATACCAGCATATTCTGCACTCCCTCCGTTTGCCAGATTGAACATATTCGATAGCAGTGTAGGAACCACTACAGTAATTACTGTAAGAGCGAAAGCCTGGTTTGCCCAGTCGAACCAATACCAGCTTTTCAGAGACTTCTTAGATTCGGGGTCCATTTCATCTAGCAATCTTTGGACCTCGTCAGAGTTCCCAATTACCTTGCCGAACCCCCCTGACATGAATCCCTCAGATTATCACTGGTCTTTAGTGTCGTCTACGTAATCAGATATCTCGCGGCTCACCTACTAGTCGTCAACGTCAATAACGCTCCCCCAGAGCGAAGGTCATGGCAAATTCATGCGGCCTGATGGGAGAAGGCGAGAAGCCCGTCAAAATACACCATCTGGTGAAGGCCCCTGAGAATACTCCAGAATCAGTCGCTTCACGAGAGTCTTGGGATGCATCCAAGCCAGTTACTGTTTACAAGACGCCCGAGAATCTACCAGATGGTACTCCTTGTACTGCAGCCACAGTCATCCTCCGTACGAAGGGTTGCGTTTGGTGGTGGAAATCTGGATGTACCTTTTGCGGATACTTCAATGACGTCAGGGATGATGTTACCGCCGAGGATATGTTCTCCCAGTGGGAAGAGGCGAAGAGATCCACGAACAATTTCCGAGACTGTAAAATGGTCAAGGTATACACATCAGGAACCTTCTTCGAGGACAGAGAGAATCCTCCGGAGTGGCAGGAGCATGTTCTGAGGGAGACATACGAAATGGGACTACATCTCGTAGTAGAGGCACAAGCCCAGATGTGCACCCCTGAGAAGCTTGAATGGTTAGCTGAGAGGCATCCCGGGTGCACCGTAGCCATAGGCCTAGAGGCCTACGACAACACAGTCTTGAGATTCCATGCCAACAAGGGATTCTCACTCAAACAGTGGCACAAGGCAGTTGAAATTCTTAGAGATAATTCTCTAAGAGTCAAGACTTATCTTCTCTTCAAACCACCTTTCATGTCCGAAGGAGACGCCCTTCAACATACATCATATTGGGTCTCAGAAGTTTCTAAGATATCGGATGAGGTCTCGATAAACCCAATGAATATTCAGAGAGGGACAATCGTAGACAGGCTATTCAGGAACAGGGAATATCGCCCTCCTTGGCTATGGTCTCTAGTGGAGATGATAATCAGAACTCATGATGACGTATCGAGGACCAAATGCAGAGTTATCGTCCATCCTACTGCTGGAGGGAAAGCAAGAGGTTCCCATAATTGTGGATCCTGCGACTCAGAAGTAGTTGCAGCAATTGAGAGATATTCAGTTTCTGGTAATCTAAGTGAATTCAGTGGATTAGAATGCGAATGTAAGGAAGTTTGGCTTTCCGAAATACAGAGTGATTCCGCACTACCCGTGCCCATGGGTTCGGGTATCCATCGCAGAGGAAACGCCCTGGACAGATTACGCGCTCCATGACACTAAGGGACTATGTCCCCCGCCCAATGCTTAAGGGGCCATCTCCGTTGGTTCGGTCCGATTCTGTCGCGTTTCGCGAGGTGTGTGTCTGTGTCTATCGAAGTACCAAGTTCAGTTGATGAGTTCATCCAAGGTGAGAAAGAGCCCGCTTCATCCGGGGTTGTGGTGGTTCTCGGATTCGTATCAATGCTCTCCTTCCTCATACTTTACGGGATTCTTTTTCCTGGCAGAGACATGCCGGTGGTCTCTGAAGTACTCCCTATGTTTGAGGGGGTTTTCGACTCAGGGATCTGGTTCTTCCTCTTAGGGGTTATATTTGGCGCATTCTCGATTGTAGCAACCATGCTAACGGAGGCCACCAGCGAGTGAGGTGATTATCATGGATGTCATAGTTTCAACTCTCGCAATTTTCTGGCTATTGCTAGCTCTGTCCTTCATTCTCATCAAGAGAGGTCTTTGGATTTTCAATGACGTAGCCAAGGGACTAAGCATGTTCATGCTCGAAAAGGCATTAGGCCCTGCAACTGACTTTGTAAGTGGACGCTCTGGATCCGCCTCTACTACATGGATTATCCATGGATTGGTTTGGGCCTTTGCCTCCTCTACTTTCACATTCATGGGCCTTTGGCTCAGTCATGATGCCACTGCTTTGCACAGCTTCGAATCTTGGGGATATCATCCCGACTCCTCAGAGCTGTTGTACGCCGGAAGGCTTACTGCTCTGTTCGGTGCTATCGGAATGCTGGTAGTCGGAGCTTCTCTTTACGCACTTCCTAAGCTATGTGGAACCCACCTAGCCAGTGAGTCAAACGCTACACTGGTCTCCTTGCTGTGGACGCTATCTGTATTGTTGATGTTCGTCGGTTCTCAGAATGAACAGATTCTAGGCATTACTATACTCCCAGTAGCTAATCTGCTTCTCACACTCGCTTCGACTGCCTTGATCATCAATGTGATACTCACAGTTTCTGAGGCTACCCAAGAGATCCCGTTTCCAGCATGGCTTATTGTATATGCATTCATAGGAAATATTGCAGCCGTCCTAGCAGTCTTCGCAAGCGGTGCTTTCGACGAAGGAGTAGGTCAATGGCTACTTTTCCATCTCGTCGGAGGGACCTTCTTCTTCTGTGGACTAGCTGGCGTTTCACTCTACTCGGTATCCGTCGGTTCAGGTAATCCCCTTTGGTCAAAGTCACTCGTGGCATTCACTCTCTTCGGGGCTATTATCACAATCAACCCAATGGGATCCACGGACCCATCCATGGTTGTGGATTTGTTCTCACTTTCTAGCAACGACCTTGACGCATCTTCTAGGGACGTCATAGCAGGATCTTTCCTGATGGCGCTCTCAGCAATTCCAATTATCGCATTCAGCGCAAATATGCTAGTCACATTGCGAGGCGCTGACGCTTTCGTGGAGAATCCAGATGCCCCTGGTATTGCCGAGCTAAACTTAGGAGCTTGGATGCTAATCCCTATTGCTATAGGTTCGCTATTCGTTCAGACTGATGCACTTGGAGGGGTCAACGAGCTTACTGGAATATCGCAATCAATCGATCTTATGGCCATCTGGCTAGTAATGATGCCATTATCCATAGGCTCCGCACTGAACATACTACCAAGAGCTAGCGGAAGGCACCAACTTTCAGCTAATCGCTCTAGATGGGCTTTCTGGATGATGTCTGGAGGTGCTTTCCTAGGGCTACTCATCACCATGATGTCCGACTTCACAGACATGGCGCTTACTGAGTCAATGGCCGAGCAAGGAGCATCAATAAACATGGAGCTTAGGAAAGTCGGCTCAGTAATGTTCTACGGAGCTGTCATCGGTGCAATATTCCACTGCACTAACACAATCAGTGGCCAGTATAGGGGACGAATAATGGGAGGTCCATCAGAAGCTTCCCTATCATCAATAGCCATCGAGTCATACACTCTAACCGGACCTACCAGCATCAGAAAGATTCTCGCTAGTGGGGCCACTCTAGATACTGAAGTTTCACCATCCGAGCAGAGCGAAGAGGAAGGCGCCCCTACCGAACTTTGAGGGCATGAGACCCCTCCCAGAGTAATGATATCCATGCGAATAGGACTGGTAGGAAAGCCCAATGTCGGCAAATCTACCTCATTCTCAGCCTTGACAGAGACCCCAGTAGAGATTGCAAACTACCCCTTTACGACCATCGATCCAAATGTTGGGGTCGCATGGCTTCCACTGAGAGGGCCATGCGCCTGCTTAGAGCTCAGAGAAAGGAGAGAGCAAGAAGGGAGAATGGAGAGTAAGAGAGAGCGGGATCCTCGTAAGGGAAGCATATGCATTCCCAACTCCGGAAGCTGTACCGATTACAATAGACTAGTACCAGTTACGATGATAGACGTTGCTGGCCTAGTTCCCGGCGCTCACAAGGGAAAAGGGAGAGGGAACCAGTTTCTCTCAGATTTAGCTAGGTGTGACGCGCTAATCCAAGTTATAGATGCATCAGGATCAACTGATATTGAGGGAAATCCTGTTGGATCAGGAGGATCAAACCCCTTGGAAGAGTATGAATTTCTAACCACAGAATTAGATGCTTGGATCAGCGGAATACTAAGCAACGGATGGGAGAGGGGAGCTAGGAGGGTCCAAGCAGAAGGGGATAGAGGACTAAATGACTTCATTTTAGATAGGCTAACGGGAATCGGAGCTAATGAGAGACACATCAGTGTCGGGATCTCCTCTGTTAGTGAAAATAATCCAGACGCGGGTATGCCTTGGACTTGGACAGAAAAAGAAATCACAACATTAGCTTCAGCAATTAGGATCCAACTATTCCCTATCTTTGTTGCCGCAAATAAGGCTGACAAAGCTTCACCCGACTCCTGGTCGGAGCTAAAAAAATTAATCTCAGAATCTGGCGGGATTGTAGTCCCTACCAGCGCGGAGGCCGAACTAGCTTTGAGGAGGGCTTCAAGTGCCGGACTCATCGAAAATACACCAGGGAATTTTGAATTCAGAATCACCGAATTAGGAGAAATCAATCTTTCAGAGAAGCAGAGAACAGCTCTTGAGTCGATATCATCGTCTCTTGGGGCTTGGGAAGGAGGAGGACTTCTAGGCTTACTTGGAGAGGTTGTTTTTGGCATATTGGGGAGAAGAGTGGCCTATCCCGTCCAAGATGAAAACCATTGGACGGACGGTGATGGAAAAATACTTCCAGATGCTCTCTTGGTGCCTTCCGGAACTACTGCCAAAGAATTGGCCTTTCTAGTTCACACAGACTTAGGACAGGGATTCATCAAGGCGGTGGATGCACGTTCTGGGAGAATTATTGGCTCTGATTATGAGATACTGGATAACGATGTGATAAGAATACACTCCAAGTCATAGTTACTCTGTCGGCTCCACCATCGACTCTTCGATTACCACCTCGTAGGTAATCATCCTCCAAGTTATGTCAAAATCCTCGTCAGAGTCTACAATCCCTCCCACTATTGGAGCCGAGTTTATCTCAGCGGAGATTGTAGCTGACCAAGTCCCAATTCCAAATCCATTGTCATTCCAGGTCTCGGATATTGTTTTCTGAGAAGATGTGATACTGAAGCTTTCTCCCGTGTAGTTAGTGGTTACATCCCATCTCATGGTGAAGCCACCATTGCCTCCCGTGCAAGTCCCATCTGCACTCTGATCTTGAATATCTCCGGATGCATGACCCTCAACATCCATTAGATCGCTAACGCCGTCCACACTATCGGAGAAACCCGGACCAGGGTCATCATTGTCATTACATTGAACGATCAACTCAATGAAACCTATTTCCATATCTCCCAAATCTTCTATCCCTACCGTGAACTCAGTCATATGGGTGTCCCCATCTTCCAAAACAGTAGACTCTTCTAAGACAGACTCACTTTCGCTGAAACTGACTATCCATTCCCCTTGTCCTGAGCCTCCCCCATTGGCCAATCCCTCATCCGCCAGAGGCATCCATGCGAAGTAAAGTGGAAATAGAAACATGAATACCATGGTACCAGCGACCATTCCGATTTTTCTCGGGCTATCGAGCATGCTCAGTACCATTTGATTCAGCACTGCAAAATCGCCATCTCTTTCAAATCCTCTCTACAGAGGCTCTAATAAAAGCCCAATTTAACTTTCAAACACAGTTTCGAGTTCTAGATTATGCCCTCAGAAGAGAAAATCCTCCTTGATTTTCTGAACTCAGGAATGAAGTATCCAATCATAGATCTCTCCCAGAAACTCCATTTCCATGGGCATCTAGGTAGCGAATCAGTCCAATCCCGAAGAAATGTAAGCCACTCATCGCCATCTATTGAATCTGGGACTTCGAAAGAGATCATCGTGACAACACCCGCTGAACCAGGAGTGTAGCTCCATGCTCTCAGGGAAAGCCCATCGGCAATCCCTCCCTCTATTTCCATTCCCAGAACTCTTGCAGAGTTGGTTAATGGTACTATTATGGCCCATCTGTGAACAACTCGTGACTCTTCTAGTCTCGACCCTTCCCATCCTCTCTCTTCACATGCGATTCTAAAGTACCTTACTGCGTCAGTAGCGGTGATGGAAACTGGAATTTCCAGTACTCGAGTAGAATGCATATGTAACTGCCAACAGGCTATCGCCCATAGCGCCTTCGCGATTCAGTTCAATTCATTACTGCTTATCCGAACAACGAGCCGAGCCCTTCGAAGCCACCATCGTCTTCCTCAGGCTCCTCTTCAACTGCGGCCTCAGCAGGAGCTTCTGAAGCTCCTCCAGCAGCAGCAGGTGCGGCGCCCGAAGCAACGGGTGCGGCTATAGCAGTGGCCATAGCCTCTCCGATATCTACGGATCCTAACGAAGCAACCAGTGCCTTAACACGGGCGCCGTCAGCATCCACTCCGGCGGCAGTTAGCACAGCGCTAACGCCATTCTCGTCAATCTCTTTCTCGGCCGAGTGCAGTAGCATTGCAGCATATACATATTCCATTTTTTCACCTTCTTTTTCATCCGAAGAGGTCGCCAAGTCCACCGAACCCAGCATCCTCCTCTTCCTCCTCTTCCTCGGCTACAGCTTCACTAGCTTCACCCTCTGCCGCTTCTGAGGCTGCGGCATCAGCACCAGACGAAGACACCGCTGCACCCAGTGCAGCGACAAGCTCTTCGTCAAGAGCTGAGGAATCTAATCGGCCAGCTATGGCCATCGCGTGCGCATTTGCACGCGATATTATGAATGAAGCCGTTTTGTCATTGACAATTCCAGCTTCTAAAGCGACGGACATAGCCTCGCCACTAGCCTTGGATAATATTGCAGGCATGGTTACACTGGAGAACCATCGTACGTTACATGCCAGGTTGTAAGCTCCTGATGTAGCCTGAACGATATCATTCCTGAGTCCGTCAGTATCGAGATCTAATTCGGACGAGGAAAGAACCTCTCCATCATCTATCACTCCCATCAGTATAAGTCCAATCTCTATTGGGTTGATGCCAAGCTTAGAAAGCATCAATCCGAGCTCTCCCTCGATTGGCTCTCCCTTATTGACGACGGTGACAGTTTTCTGAATAGCTACTGCACCCTTGTCTATCTTGGCTGGAATTCCAACGGCATTGAACTCCCCCACTATTGGACCCGGTCCAAATTCGGTTGGCCCTGCCTCGACTACGATATCTTCAGGAGCAATCTCTCCTTCCTTGGCCGCTCTTCCCTGCCTCGTCTTCTCCAATTCATCGAATAATTCGTAGCAGTTCAGAGAGTCGGTGTGTACAACACATGGCTGTATGGCCCCTTCAAGCAACGCCTCTAAATTGTCTTCAGACAATCCCGCCTCTTTCCAAGCCAACCTGATTAGACTCTTCTTGGCCATTGTCATTGTCAGCATTCCACGAAGAGAGCTTCTCATGTCCAGCATATTCTTTGCCGGGACTCCGGAAACATCGACTACGCCGACAATTCCATCTTTCCCAACCATGTCCTTCAACTCACTGACACGGTCAGGCTTCCATCCGGCTACCTTTGGAATCAAGTAATCACCTCGACCTTGTACGATGGGCCCATGGATGTCTTGACGTAGCAAGATCTGATGTTGCCTGTGCCTCTCTCAAGCCTACCCATTACCCTATTCCAGATTGCCATTGCGTTAAGCGTTAGGTCATCAAGACCTTGCTCTCTAGATCCTAATGCTGTATGAAATGTGATTTTATCTCTTGACCTAACGACCGCGGTATCCTTCAGTCCATTTGCAATCATTGCAGGATCGACATTTGGTGGTACGGGCCTTGGCATCTTCCCCCTTGGTCCCAGGACAACTCCAAGGAACCTACCAACAGTGCCCATGTGAGGTATCTCCGATAGGAAGAAATCATACTTGTTTGCCATTTTCCTAGCCTGCTGACGATTTCCACCTAAGTCTTCAATGGTCATTGGGTCTATGACGTCCAATCCAGCGGCTCTTGCCTTTGCTGACATTTCCCCCCCCGCAAACATTGCAATCCTTACAGGCTTACCTCTGCCAGATGGGAGTCTTACTTCTTCCTGAATTCTGTTACTTGGATTCTTCAAGTCTACCTCTTTCAGTGTGAATGAGATTTCTACAGACTCTACGAACTTCCGTTCAGGAGATTCCTCTAGGGCTTGTCGAATAGCACTCTGTATATTTTCCTTCATTTTAATACACCTCCGCGGTCAACGAGGAAAACCCTCTCCCGCAATTCGTGATTGTCAAGCGAAATGCTCGGCAAAATCCCCCTTGCTCATGGCACTAAGAGCGTCCTTAGGAGACATCCCTTCAACATTCACTCGCATCGAAACACAGGTTCCCATTATTTCTCTGCATCTTGCGTAAAGCGTTGCACCAGTAAGCCTATCCTTCTG